>DASXUN010000026.1 GCA_036504815.1 Gemmatimonadaceae bacterium
AACGAGGAGGGAGATCACGTGCGCGCCTGTGATCTCCCTCCTCGTTCCACATCTCATTCCCCCTCGCTAAGCCTCTACCCCCTCTCCGTTCCGCGCCGGTCTCACCAAGAACCACACGCCCCATCCCACCCACCATCCCAACAGCGCCCCCAGCGTCACGTCGCTGAAGAAGTGTGCGCGCGCGAGGATGCGGGTGAGGCCGCAGCCGGCGGCGAGGGAGTACCAGACCCACTTGGCGCGCGGGAAGAGGCGCGCGAGCGCGGTGGCCGCGGCGAACGCCACCATCGTGTGGCTGCTCGGCCAGGCAAGGCCGCTGGTGGAGAACGGATGCTCGCTCCACGGGCGGAACGAGTAGTCGCCGGAGAGCACGTTGGGGCGTTCGCGCCGCAGCAGGAGCTTCATGATCTCCGCCAGCAGGCCGCCGGCGAACGGCACCGTCAGCAGGTACCAGGCGCGGGCCGCCGCACGCTGCGCGGCCTCAGGCCGCTCGTGCAGCCACATCGCCAGCGCCGCGATGCTCCACGTCGGCGCGAATCCCATCACCCGGAGCAATCGCGCCCAGTCGAGGTCGTAGATCTTGTCGTGGTACCAGTGGTCGTAGACATAGCGATCGGCCAGCATCGGGAGCGCGCCGAAGACCAGCACGCATCCGATGAGCCACATCGTGCGCTGCGCCGTGCCGCCGCCCCACGTCGGCTTCGTCTCGCTCATCGCATCACTCCCTCGAGGGTGCGCAGGATATGCTCGGTCATCCCCCAGATGACATGCTCGCCAATGCCGATGGCCGACCGCTTGGTGTGAATGCCCGGAAAATGAATGGTGATCTCCTGCCGGCGTTCGGGATCGTACACCTCGCGCAACGGCACCCAGAACACCTCGGCCACTTCCTCGCTCAGTGCGACCGGAGGCCGCTCCGCAACGGCGAAGACATACGGGCGCACGATGATGGGCGGCAGCACCGGCGTGCGCGGGCGCAGCTCGTCGAGTTCGCCGAGCAGGGTGCCGGTGGCGTCGAGATCGACGCCGATCTCCTCGAGCGTTTCGCGAACGGCCGTGAGCAGCAGCGAGCCCTCGTCGGGGTTCCGTCGGCCGCCGGGAAGGGCGATCTGCCCGCTCCACGGGTCACTCTCACGCGTGGCGCGCTTGATGAAGAGCGTCTCGAGTCCCTCGTCGCCCGGATGGAGCACGAGTGCTACGGCCGCTTCATAGAACGGCTCGTCGCGCGGCGCCGGGGTCGGCGTGCGGGCGGCCAGCGCGCTGGCGATGCGGGAGAGTTCGGAGTCTGGGGGGGACAAGGCGACGGGAGTCGGAGGACGGAAGACGGGAAATGCGGGCGGGATGGGGGCGGACACCGAGTCGCGGGCCGCGGGTGACAATATCGCCTCGCGGCTCCGATTCCGCTTGCGGGGGTTCGCGCGCCGAGCGAGGATCAGCGGGACTGAAATTCCGGAGGATCCGATGCGCCGTCTCTTCGCCGCGGTCGCCGTGCTGGCTGCCGTCTGCAGTGTCAATGCGCCGATGCGCGCCCAGGTTGCGCCAGCGGCGCCAGCGGCGCCAGCGGCGCCGGCCGCCCCGGCGTCCCCGCTCAAGCGCACGGTGCTACAGACGCATGCGCTCGCCTCGGCGCCGGGACTCGAGGGGGTGCTGGTGCAAGCCGAGCTCGCGGTCGGCGGGGCGGCGCCGCGCCACACGCACCCGGGCGAGGAGTTCGTATACGTCCTCGAGGGGACGGCCACCTTCGACCTGGCCGGGCAGCCGCTGCTCGCCATCAAGGCGGGCGATTCGTTCGTCATTCCGCCAAACACGCCGCACGTCGCCACCAACACGGGAAAGCGTCCGCTGAAGCTGCTGAGCACCTATATCGTTCCCTCCGGCAAGCCGCTGGCGACGCCGGCTCCGCTTCCGCCGCCGGCGCAATAGCCGAGCCCCAGGGCGCACGGTAGCTTCGTCGCATGCCATTCGCCGTCAAGGTCCTGATCGGCCTCTTTTCCGGCTTCGCGGTGGGGCTCGCCATCACCGGAGGCGCCGGCCCGTTTGCCCCGGCGGCGCGCTTTCTCGAAGTCGCCGGCACCATGTGGATTGCCGCCATTCGCATGACGGTCATTCCGCTGGTGATGAGCAGCCTCATCGCCGGCGTGAACCGGGCACCAAACCCCGCGACGATCGGCCGGCTCGGCGGGCGCGCGGTGACGTTCTTCGTCGTCGCCACGACCATCGCCGCGGTGATGGCCATTCTCGTGGGCGCGCCGCTGATGGCGCGCATCACGCTCGACCCGGCCGCCGTGGATGCGTTGCGCGCGACGGCGAGCACGGCGGGGGCGCCGCCGGGGACGATGCCGACGGTGGCGCAGTGGTTCATCGACCTGGTGCCATTGAACCCGGTGAAGGCGGCGGCCGACGGTGCGATGCTTCCGCTCATCACCTACACGCTGGCCTTCGCCATCGCGATCACGAGTGTGGACGCGGCGAAGCGCGAGCCATTCATCGCGGTGATCGAGACCATCCAGGATGCGACGCTGCGGATGGTGCGGTGGGTGATCGACACGGCGCCGTACGGCGTCTTCGCCCTCGCCGTGCCGCTCGCCGCCAAGCTGGGACTCTCCGCGCTCGGCGCGCTGGCGGGATATACGGTGATCGTCTGCGGCGTCAGCGTGCTGTATTGCGTGACGATTCTGTATCCCGCGGCCGTCTGGCTGGGGCGCGCACCGCTCGCGAGTTTCTGGCGCGTCTGGCTGACGCCGCAGTCCATTGCCTTCAGCGCGCGGTCGTCAATGGCCGCGCTCCCGGCGATGATCGAGGAGGCGCGCGACCGGCTGCACCTGCCGGCGTCCATTCACGGTTTCCTGATCCCGCTCGCCGCGTCGACTTTCCGCCCGGGCGCGGGCGTCGGACAGATACTCGGTGCGCTCTTCATTGCGCGCCTCTACGGCGTGCCCATCGGCGCCGATGGGCTGGCGGCCATCTGCGCGACGGCGCTGGTGACCTCGTTCTCGGTCCCCGGCATTCCCGGCGGATCGATTGTCGCAATGGTCCCCGTGCTGATGGTCGTGAACCTGCCGGTCGAAGGCATTGGCATCCTGCTCGGCGTGGACACGATCCTCGACATGTTCCGCACGACGACGAACACGACGGGGCATATGGCGGCGGCGATGGTGTTGGCGCATGGGGAACGGGAGACAGAGGCGCCGCCGGTCATTGAGTGACAGGATCGGAACGAGGAGGAGGTAGAGGCTTGGGGACGGGGGTTGAGATGTGGAACGAGGAGGGAGGTCACTGGCGCGCCGGTGAACTCCCTCCTCGTTCCGCGTCTCCTCGCTCCTCGCGAGGCCTCTACCTCCTCCTCGTTCCGTTCATGAAGTAGCTTGCTCGTATGACTCCTCCCGCTCTCCTCTTCGATCTCGATGGCACGGTGGTTGATTCCATCGAACTCATCGTCCAGGCCGCCGTGCACGCCTTCGATGGGCGCGAAGGGCCGCGGCCGACGCGCGAGGAGTGGGTGGCGCTGATCGGCACGCCGCTGGCGCCGATGCTGCGGCGCTGGGCGCACGACGAGGACGACGTGAAGTTCCTGTGGGATCGGTACCGCGCCTATCAGGTGGAGCATCACGACCGGCTGGTGTCGCCGTATCCCGGCGTGGTGGAGCTGATCCGCCGGCTGCACGCGCGCGGGCATGCGATGGCGGTGGTGAGTTCGAAGGTCGAGGCGGGGATTCGCCGCAGTCTCGATTACATCGGCGTCACCGATTGCTTTGGCGCGCTGATCGGCATCGAGGCGACGGAGAAGCACAAACCGGACCCCGAGCCGGTGCTGCTGGCGCTCGAGCGGCTGGGCGTCACCGCGACGCACGCCTGGTTCATTGGGGATTCACCGCACGATGTGTACGCCGGGCACGCGGCGGGAGTGAAGACCATCGGCGTGCTGACGGGGCCGTACGACCGGGCGACGATGGAAGCGGCGCGACCGACGCACCTGGTGGAGACGCTGGTCGAGATGGAGCCGCTGATTCTCGCAAGCAATTGAGCAGTGCGGCGATAACGCGGTGACGTTCGGCGCACGGCACGGCCCCACCATGGGCGCGTGCTCACCATCACCGACTCTGCGGCGCTGCTGCAGCGCGCGTCAGATCGCCGCGGCCGCGTGGCCCTGCTCCGGGCGCTCGGCTTTCATCCACCCGCCGGAACGCTCGACGCGGCTGCGACACGTCACCTGGGACTCGACGAGGATCTTCGTCGCGCCGAAGTAGCCGCCGGACCGGGGACGCTGCGGGCGCTCGTCCTCGACGTCCCGACATCCGTTCCCCTGCGAGACGCGACGGGACGCGCCGCGCGGCGCATCGCCTCGCGCGCTCCGGAGCTGCTCTGGCTCGTGCTCGCCACGCAACGACAGGGCGAGACGGCAATCGTTATTCCAACGCCCGGCGGAGCGCAGTCCGCCGCGGCGCTCCTCGTTGACCCGACGGCCGTGCGGCCCGGCGACGCCGAGTCGCTCCGGGCCCTCGAGGCGGCGCGGGGCGAGAGCGATCTCGACACGCACCTGCGCTGGCGCGAGGTCCTCGGCCGCGATGAGCTGACGCGGCGCTTCTACCGGGACCTGGAGCAGGCGGTGGGCGCGCTCGCCGACGGCGCGCACGGCACGGCCGATGGTGCGACGCGCCGCACGCTCGCGCTTCGCTGCGTCTCGCGACTGCTCTTTCTCGCCTTCCTCGAAGCCAAGGGATGGCTCGATGGAGATCGGGCGTTCCTCTCTCGCCAGGTGGCGGCGCACGGAGCACACCTGCATCGCACGCTGCTCGAACCGCTGCTGTTCGGGACGCTGAATGCGCCAATGTCGCGGCGGGCACCGGCGGCGCGCGCGTTCGGCCGCCTGCCATTCCTCAACGGCGGTCTCTTCGCGCGGGATGCGCTGGAAAAACGGCACCGCGCCCTGCGCTTTGCCGACCTCGACATCGCCCATGTCGTAGGCGGGCTGTTTGCACGGTATCGCGTGACCGCGCACGAAGGCTCCGCGGAGTTCGCGGAAGCGGCCGTCGATCCCGAGATGCTGGGCCGGGCCTTTGAATCGCTGATGGCGTCGGACGAGCGCCGGAGCAGCGGCGCCTACTACACACCACCGGCGATGATTCGACGGATCACCGACTTCGCGCTCGATGCCTCGCTGACCGATGCGGGGCTGCACGACCTGCTCGATGAGGCGCGTGCCGGGCGCGTGGGTGACGTGGCTGACGCCACGCGCCTGCGTGAGGCGCTGGGTGCCCTTCGCCTGCTCGATCCCGCGTGCGGCACCGGGGCGTTTCTCGTGCATGCCATGCACGAGCTGTCGCGCCTCGGCGCGGCGGCGCACGACGATCGCGCCGAGCACACGCGCCGTCGCGACATTCTCGCACAATGCATCTTTGGCGTGGACATCAACCCCACGGCCGTCTGGCTTTGCGAACTGCGGCTCTGGCTCGCGGTGGTGGTCGATTGCCCGGAGCGCGATCCGCTGCGCGTGCCGCCACTGCCGAATCTCGACCGGCACATCCGCTGCGCCGATGCGCTCGCCGGGCCGGCGTTCGACATCGCCGCCGGGGGTGATGCCGGCATCACGCGGTTGCGCGACCGGTACGCGCGCGCCACGGGCCCGCGCAAGCGCTCGCTGCAGCGGGCGCTGGATCGGGCCGAGCGCCTGCTCGCTGTCGACGCGTGGCGCCAGCGGCTGGCGGCCTGCTCGGCACGCCGGCGTGACCTGGTGTGTGCACTGCGCGGCCGCGACCTCTTCGGCGGGCGCCGCGTGGCCACGGCCACCGAGCGCGCGGCGCTGGCCGAGTGGCGGCACGAGGCGCAGGGGATGCGCCGCGCGCTCGCGGCGCTTCGCGCCGGCGGCGCCGTCCCCTTCGGGTTCGCGTCGCACTTCGGCGATGTGGCCCGGCGCGGCGGTTTCGACGTGATCGTCGGCAACCCGCCGTGGGTGCGGCTCCACCGGATTCCCCCGGCGGAGCGTGACGGGTTGCGCGCCCACTATGAATCGATGCGCCACGCCGCGTGGCGCGCGGGCGCCGCCGCCAGCGGCGCGATGACCGGCTTCGGCATGCAGGCCGATCTCGCCGCGCTTTTCACCGAGCGGGCGGCGGCCCTCGTGCGCCCCGGGGGCGTGTTCGCGCTGCTCGTCCCGGCGAAGCTCTTTCGGAGCCTTGCGGGTGGAGGCCTGCGCGCGCTGCTCGCCCGATCGACGTCGGTGCTCGCGTGTGAAGATCACTCCGCCGGCCGGGCGATGTTCGATGCCGCGGTCTACCCGGCGGTGCTGATGGCGCAGCGCAATCATTCTGGTGAGACGGCAAGTCCCGCGCCGAGGCCGCGAAAGCCGCGCGGCATGCCGCGCGAGAACTCCGGTGCGGTCGCCTGCGCCCTGATTCGCCGCGACGTGGAGTTGCGATGGACCGACCGACGCGCACAGCTGCCACTCGACTCGACCGAGGGCGCGCCGTGGCTTTTGCTGCCGCCTCCGGTGCGCGCGGCGTTCGACGCACTGGCGGCCGCGGGGGTGCCGCTGGCCAACACCAGCTTTGGTCGCCCCCTACTCGGCGTGAAGAGCGGCTGCAACGACGCCTTCGTCGTGCAACCCGAAGCCGGCTGGCGGGGTCGCGCCCCTGGGAGCGTTTGCAGCGTACGCAGCGGCACGCACGATGGCTTCATCGAGCGCGCCCTGCTGCGCCCCGCCCTGCGCGGCGAAGACCTGTCGCCTTTCACGGCACGCCCGATCGAGCACGCGATGATCTGGACGCACGACGCCGCTCAGCAGCCGATGCGCACGCTGCCACCGCGCGCCGGACGCTGGCTCGCCCATTGGCGACCCACGCTCGAGCGGCGCGCCGACGTTCGCGCCCGCGACCGCTGGTGGTCGCTCTTCCGGTTGGACGCCGCCGTCGCCGGCTGGCGTGTCGTCTGGGGTGACGTCGGGCGGACACCGCGAGCCGTCGTGCTTTCGCCCGACGACGATACCGTGCCGCTGAACAGTTGCTACGTCGTGCGCGCCAATGGCGAGTCCGATGCTGACGCACTCGCCGCCTGGCTCAACGCGCCGCTGGCCACCGCCTGGCTCGCGGCCATCGCCGAGCCCGCGCGTGGCCAGTACCATCGGTTCCTCGGCTGGACGATGGCGCGCTTGCCACTGCCCGCAGAGTGGACCGTGGCGCGACGGCTTCTCGCGCCACTCGGCCGCGCCGCGCGCAACGGCTCCGCGCCATCGCCGCAGGAGCTGCATGACTGTTCGGTCCGCGCTTTCCGATTGGCCGCGTCGCACGTCGAACCGCTGTTGACGTGGACCCGATCATAGCGGTGCGACGCCGTCTCGCGACGGCGATCCTCGGGGGCGACGCCGGACCGATTCCCGCGGAACAACTCGGCAGCGTCCGTCTGCGCCCTCACCAGGTGGATGCCGTTCGCCGCCTGCTCCGCGCGCTCGATACGCATGGCGGCGCGCTGCTCGCCGACGCGCCGGGACTCGGGAAGACGTATGTGGCACTCGCCGTCGCCCGTGCCTGCGGCAGCGCGATCGTCGTCGCGCCGGCCGCCCTGCGGCATCAGTGGCAACGCTCGGCGGCGATGACGGGGTTGCCGATCGAATGGGCGTCGATGGAGACCCTCAGTCGGCGACCGATCCGGTCACGCGCCGCGTTGCTGATTGCCGATGAAGCGCATCACCTGCGAAATCCGCACACGCAGCGCTATGCCCACGCCGCCGCGCTCGCGTTGGGAAAGCGCGTGCTGCTCGTATCTGCCACGCCGGTGCACAACCGTGCCGTCGATCGCGACGCGCTCTTCGGCCTCTTCCTTGGCGATGCCGCCGCTCGCCTGCCCGCGCGCACACTGGCGCACCTCATCGTCCGGCGCGACGCAGACGGGCACGCGATGCCGCTCCGTCGCGCCGTTCGCTGGCTGCGACCGCCACCGCAGGCCGATGTGGCCGACCTGCTCCGCACGCTTCCCCCTCCGCTGCCGGCGGCTGATGGCCGTGCCGCGCTGGCGTTGCTTCGCCTGATTCTCGCGCATGCGTGGTCGTCGAGCATTGCCGCGCTCGAGGACACGCTCAACCGCCTGATCTTGCGCGCTGCCGCCCTCGACGATGCGCTCGCCGCCGGCCGCTGGCCCACACGGCACGAGTTGCGCGCGTGGATGCTGACGTCGACGTCATCACAGCTCGCCTTTCCGGAACTCGTCGCCACGCCAGCGGCGCGCGGCACCAGCGGCGCCCGGGAAGCGCTGGAAGCCCACGTGCGCGCGTTGCGGACGCTCCGCCGGCGCGTCGCCGCTTCACGCGCGGCTGACACCGCGGCGCGCGGCGCGCAGTTGCGCGCCGTGATGGCGAGACATCCGGCGGCGACGGTCATCGCATTCTCGCGCTACGCCGGCACGATCGACGCCTTGTGGTGCGCGCTGCGTCTCGAGCCGGGCATCGTGGCCATCACGGCGCAGAGAGTCCGCTCGGCCGGCGATGGACTGCGACGGCAGGATGTGCTTGGCATGCTTGCGGCGACCGCTACTCCGACCGCGCGCACGCCCCTGCGGCTCCTGCTCAGCACCGACTTGCTCGGCGAAGGGCTCGACCTTCGCGCGGCATCCGTCATCGTCCATCTCGACCAGCCGTGGACGCCAGCGCGTCTCGAACAGCGCGAAGGGCGCGCACTCCGCCTCGACTCGCCACATCAGGAAGTGCACGTGTACGCCATGCGGTCGCCGCACGGTGCGGCCCGCCTGCTCGCTATTGGCAAGCGGCTGCAGGCCAAGCGCACCGCGATGCGCGCCGGCGTGGCGCCCGGGGCGGCACGCGAAGCGCTGATGGAGCTGGTGCGGCCGTGGTTGGCGACGACTGGCGGCGCGGCACGGGTAGCCGCGGTACGCAGCGATACCGCGGGGTGGATCGCCGCACTCTGCGATGGCGGCGGACGCACCCACGTGCTTCGCGGGGCGCGCGGCGCGGTCACCGAGGATGATGACAGCCTGTTGGACGCGTTGCGCCAGATCGCGGTCGCGGCGTCCGTCGACGTCCCGGCGACCCAGCTGCACGCGGCGCGGCGGGAAATCCAGTCGTGGCGACGGTCGGCGGAATCCGCGTGGCTGGCGCGCACCCAGCAGGGCGGCGAGTCGGTGCGCGCCAGAATTCAGCAGCGCCTCGATCGCGCCCTGCGCTCGGTGCCGCTGCATCAGCGGTCTACGGTGGAGCCTCGCATCATGGCGGCACGCGCGCACCTCGCCACGCTTCGCGGGGCTGGCGCCGAGTTCGCGCTCACGGAAGCCGCACGTCTCGAAGATCTCGACGCGCTCTGCCGTGCGGTTTCTCAGATCGCCTCTCCGCAGACGAGTGAAGGGCCAGCGACGCGCACCCCGCGCCTGCTGGCCCTCATGCTGTTGGTCCCCGAATCTTGAAACGCGCCCGCTCGCCGGGATTCGTCCGCACCCTGCGGTGCGCGCGTCAGAAGGTCACCCGTGCGACGGCCCCCGCCCCTCGCTCAGCAGCTTGGTCTGGAACCGCTGCGCCTCGCTAATTCGCTCCACTTCCAGCGACATCGCATCCACGCTCTGCTGCAACGTCAGGATCTGCTGCTGCAGGACCTGCGTGTGCTCGCCCCCCGCCTTGATCTCCGTCCGGCGGTCGAACCGGCGCGCGATCATCCGCACGAGTGGGCCGAGGATCACCATCGCCGCGATCAGTCCCATCAGCCCCAGCGCCGTCTCCTGCGCCATCCGCGCGATCGGAATCACATCGGGCGGCAGCGAAGCGGCCGTGAGCACCGTCCGGTCGCCCTGGCGGTCGATGATCAGGCGGCCGCCACCCTCCGGCACGGGCGGCAGCGGCGCCACCGGCGCGCTGGGATTCTGCGGCGTCCCGACCTTGCCACCCTGAGCCGCCACCTGCGCCTCCCGTGCCGACTGGACGGCCCGCTGCACCTCGCTCTGTACCTGCTGGCGGATCTGCGCCGCGCTCGGTGTCTGTTGCATCACGACCATTGGAAGATCCGGAAGGGAGACGACACAATTGTACAGCATCTGTACGTAGGGTGGGGGAGGATGGTGTCTTCCTCCTCTCACGGAACGGGGAGGGGGTAGAGG
>DASXUN010000027.1 GCA_036504815.1 Gemmatimonadaceae bacterium
GCCATCGTGACCCCGCGCTCACGGACCAGCCTGACCGCCTCCACCTTGAACTCCCGACTGTGCTTCCGCCGTGTTCGCATTTGACACCTCTCCGACCCAATGTACCTAAGGATGGTGTCCACCGAACCCGGCGCAGCTCAGCCTTCGACCAAGTCGAACGACTGCTTCAGGGCCACACCTGTCTTCTTGTCGACAGCATGCCGCGTCTCCCGACGCTGGTGGGACATCTCGGAGAGCCAGTTCAAGTCGTGCTTCAGGTGCTTCGCGACTGCGGTCGGAATCGCAGTGCGCTTGCCTTCCGAGTATGAGGATAGCGCGCACTCAATTCCTTGTGCCAACAGAAGGTATGTAAGCTCAGGCACGACCATAGCCATCGATGCTTGATGAAAGTCAGCGATCTGGTTCGTGACTTCCCCCGCGTCGCGCAGGGCGAACAAGGCCTTCACAGCGGACTCGAGAGGCAGCTTGGGCATGCTTCGATATGGAGACAGATATGACACTCTAGACCGAAGTGTCTGCCAGTCGTCCGTGGGTAGCACGGTCTCCGCGTTGGACGTCCAATCCGCAGGCGGACTCACGGGAGCCATGAATAGATCGTGGCCCCGCCCGCTCAAGGGCATTCCCGTTGCATAGATCCAAGCACGGTCAAGCGCTTCGGCGAGATAACAACCATGGATGTAGTGCACTCCATGATCCTCACGTTCCGGCAACTCTCGCGTGAGCGTAACGCGGTACGAGCCACAACGCATCGAGTCGAACCAGTAAACGTTCGGCGTATAGAACTCGCTGAGCGTCCATCCGTCGATTGTAGTCGAGTACGCGTCCGCGCTCCCGCTCACGAGAAGCTTGAGTTCGGGGGGCGAAATGCAGAGTTCACTGGACTTGGACATGAGACGGGACCTGCCACCTAACGACGATTAGACAGCGAATTATGACTGCACGCGGTGCGATAGGCTGCGGCGAGGTGCCTACCTATCACGCTGCGTTACGCCCAATATTCACCGCCGCAGGTCTTTGCGCCAGTTGATGTTGTACGCTCGACCGGCGATCAGGCGGCGGTGTGTTAGGCTGACCGGCGGGGTCTGCATAGCATGGGTGGAGGGCCGAGCCGCGTGCGGAGAGACCCCGTCACGCGCGCCGACGGCGCCCGGGATCAGCGTATCCAGTGGACTGCGAACCCCGCGCCCGCCACGGTTCAACACGTGCGTGTAGATCATCGTCGTCTTCACGTCGCGATGCCCCAGCAGTTCCTGCACGGTCCGGATGTCGTACCCGGCCTCGATCAGGTGCGTGGCAAACGAGTGCCGAAAGGTGTGACAACCGACGCGCTTGTTCAGCGCCGCGATGCGAACGGCATCGGCGACCGCGCGCTGAATCACCGTGGGATGCACATGATGACGCACCCAGTGTGACGTGGCGGGATCGCGGTAGAATCGCGAGGCAGGGAACACCCATTGCCATCGCGCATCCCGCACGGCACTCGGCGATTTCCTCGCGTGCGCGGTGGGGAGCATCACATGACCGCGTCCGGCAGCCAGGTCGCGCCGGTGCAGCACCCGCACGCGTTCCATCTGCACCGCCAATGGCTCAATGAGCGACTCGGGAAGCAGGGTCAGCCGATCGCGCCCACCCTTGCCTTGCCGCACCACCAGCTCGCGGCGGTCGAGATCCACGTCCTTCAGCCGCAACGCGCAGGCCTCGCTCAGCCGCAATCCGGCGCCGTACAACACCATCGCCACGAGCTGCGGCACGCCGCCCATCGCCTCGAGCACCAGTTGCGCCTCGTCGCGGCTCAGCACCGTCGGCACCCGCGCCGGGCGCTCGGCGCGCACCATCGTGTCCAGCCAGCCGACGGTGACGCCGATCACCTCGCGATAGAGGAAGAGCAGCGCCGCCAACGCCTGGTTCTGGGTGGATGCGGCCACCCGCCGCTCCGTGGCGAGATACGAGAGAAACGCGGTCAGCTCGGCCTCGCCCATCTGGCGCGGATGACGGCCACGGTGGAAACGCACATACCGGCGCACCCAGTCGGTGTATGCCGTGACCGTCCGCGGACTGGCATGCCGCAACGCCAGTCGTTCCATCATCACGTCGAGGAGTCGAGGGGCCGGCATAGCTCCACGCTGCATAGCGACGCGCTTCCATCCATCATCCTTTGATTGCGCGTGGAGGCGACCGAACGCGCCGAGGAACCGCACCAAGTCGCCACGCCACACCGCGACAACCCATCGCCGACTATCTTCCCGTCGTCCCCACCCAAACTCCCATGCCCGACGCCACCGACCGCGCCACCCTCCACCAGCACCGCGAACGCGGCGTCCCCGACGACGCGCCGGCCATCCTCGCCGCCGGCATCGTCGCCCACGTGGGCATCGCCGATGACCAGGGGCCAGTGGTCATCCCGATGACCTACCAGTACGACCCGGCCACTCCCGACACGCTGTACCTCCACGGCGCCCACAACAGCCGCCTGATGCAGGCGGTGGCATCGGGCGCCCCGGTCTGCGTCACGGTTACCCTCGTGGATGGCCTGGTCTACTCGAAGACCGCCCTCAACCACTCGGTCAACTACCGCTCCGTCGTCGCCTTCTGCCACGCCGCCGCCACCCAGCCGGACGAGGCGCGCAAGCGCGCTGTCCTCGACGCGATGATCGGCCGCTACTGGCCGGGGCGCGGGCCCGGCGCGGGATACGCCCCGGCGCCGGACGCCCACCTCGACGCCACCGCCTTCGTCGCCCTTCATATAGATGCGATGAGCGCCAAGACGCGCACCGGGGGCTCCAAGGGGCCGGACGATGATGACCCCGCCGTCCCCGGGACGGCCGGCGTGACGGCACTGCGAATCGGCTACTGACGAGGACCAGGAGCGGGACTCCGCAACACGCCCCAAGGCAGTAGTATTCTTGGGTTCCCCCTCTCGTTCATCGCCAACCCGCGTCAATCGTGTCCACCGACTCCCCCAAGCGCGACTTCATCCGCGACATGGTCGCGGCCGACCAGGCGTCCGACAAGTTCGGCCGCCAGATCTGCACGCGCTTCCCGCCGGAGCCGAACGGTTTCCCGCATATCGGCCACGCCAAGTCCATCTGCCTCAACTTCGGCCTCGCGAGGGAGTTCGGCGGGCGCATCCACCTGCGCTTCGACGACACCAACCCGTTCACCGAAGACATCAAGTACGTCGAGGCCATCAAGAAGGACATCCGCTGGCTGGGCTTCGAGTGGGACGCCGAGTACTACGCCTCCGACTACTTCGAACAGCTGTACGACATCGCCGTCCGGCTGATCGAGAAGGGGAAGGCGTATGTCGACAGCGAAACGGAAGACGAGGTGCGCGAGCATCGCGGCACCGTCACCACGCCGGGCACACCGAGCAAGTACCGCGACCGGTCCGTCGCCGAAAATCTTGATCTGCTCGCGCGGATGAAGGCGGGCGAGTTCGCCGATGGCGCGCACGTGCTGCGCGCCAGGATCGACCTCGCGCACCACAACATGATCATGCGCGATCCCATCCTGATGCGGATCGCCCACGCCTCGCACTACCGCCGCGGCGATGCCTGGTGCATCTACCCGCTGTACGACTTCGCGCACGGCCTGAGCGACGCCATCGAGGGCATCACCCACTCGCTCTGCACGCTCGAGTTCAAGGACAACAAGGAGATCTACGACTGGCTGGTGACCGAAGCCGGCTTCGAGAAGCCGCCCGAGCAGACCGAGTTCGCGCGCCTCGTCCTCGACTACACGGTCGTCAGCAAGCGGAAGCTCCTGCGCCTCGTCAACGACGGGCACGTGTCGGGGTGGGATGACCCGCGCCTGCACACGCTCTCGGGGATTCGCCGCCGGGGCGTCACGCCCGAGGCCATCCGCGCCTTCTGCGACAGCGTCGGCATCGCCCGCAAGCCGGCGCGCACCGAGATGTCGGCGTACGAATACCACGTGCGCAACGACCTCAACATGCGCGTGCCGCGCGTCCTCTGCGTGACGAACCCGCTCAAGGTCGTCATCACCAACTATCCCGAGGGCGACGTCGACGCGCTCGACGCCTCGTACTATCCGCACGACGTCCCGCTCACGGGATCGCGCAAGATCCCATTCGCGCGCGAGCTCTACATCGAGCGCGACGACTTCATGGAAGCGCCGCCGAAGAAGTTCTTCCGGCTCGCCCCGGGGCGCGAAGTGCGCCTGCGCTACGGCTACTTCATCACCTGCCAGGACGTCATCAAGGACGCCGCCGGTAACATCGTCGAGCTGCATTGCACCTACGACCCGGCCACGCGCGGCGGCAATGCCCCCGACGGCCGCAAGGTGCAGGGGACCATCCACTGGGTCTCGGCCGCGCACGCCATCGATTGCGAACTGCGCCTCTACGACACGCTCTTCACCGTCCCCGATCCGGACGGACTCCCCGAAGGGCAGGACTTCACGTCGGTGCTCAACCCGAACTCGCTCATCGTGGTGAAGGGGGCGAAAGTCGAGCCGAGCGTGGCCGCCGATCCGATCGGCACCCGCTACCAGTTCGAGCGCACCGGCTACTTCATCAGCGACGAAGACTCCAAGCCCGGCGCGCTGGTGTTCAATCGCACCGTGACGCTCCGCGATTCGTGGGCCAAGGAGGCCGCGAAGTCATGAATTTCCATATCGGCATCATGGGGAACCTCTTCTCCGGGAAGACGACCCTCATGAACGCCCTCGCCGCGCCGCCGTACCGGCGCGACCTGCAGCAGCTGATCGGGCACAGCGACACCTACGCCTTCTCCGAACGCGTGGACAAGGGCTCGCTCGTCGATGAATGCCTCGCGCTCTTCTACCAGGACCGCGTCGCGAACATCTTCCCCACCGAGACGGCCTTCCTGCACATGCGCACTTTGCAGCAGCGCGAGATCCGCCACCTGATGACGCGCGAGCAGCGCGGCGGCGGCGTGCTGATCCTCGAGGACCGCCCGTTCCTCGACGGGCCGGAAGTCTTCGTCAAGCGCATGATCGACGCGGGCGAGATGCCGGCCGCGCACGCGAAGCTCTACTACACGCAGCTGCACCAGACGATGCAGCACGACCGCATCCGCCTCCCCGACCTCACCGTCTACCTCCGCACCGAGCCGGCGCTCCTCGACAAGCGGCGCCTCACACGCGCCGCGGCGGGCGACGAATACGCGGCGGGAATCAGCCGCCAGTACCTCGAGGAAATCCACGCGGGTTACGAGCACCTCTCGGCCACGTGGCGCCGCACCCTGCGCAAGTACCAGGAGATCGCCATCGTCCCGCCCGACGCCGACATCGTGATTCTCCCGGCCGAGATCGACATGTACGAGCATCCCGATTACGTGCACGTCGCGGCCGGGACCATTCGCGAAAAGGTGCGCCGCATGATCGCCGCGCGGGAACTGGAACCATGAGCGCCACTACCGGCGCCAATAACGCGCCCGCCAACACAACGGCGCGCCGCGTCCTGGACGTCGCCGAAGACCCGAGCATCAAGCGCCACGAGATCGCGAGCCGCCTCACCAACGTCGAGCGGCGCCTCCTCACCTACCTGTCGCGCCACCAGACGCTGATCGCCTGCGTCGGCAACATCGGGGCGGGGAAGAGCTCGCTGGTGAAGCTGCTGGCCTACAGCACCGGAATGAACGCGCTCTTCGAACTTCCCGACGAGGGATTCGAGGACCACGTCCACAACAACGCCTCGCTCTACCCGCTCCTCGCCACCGCCAAGCACTCGGCCAAGCGCACCCTCGGCCGCTACTACGGCGCGATCAATGATTTCATTGCGACGCAGCAGGACGCGCCCAATGATGCGGCGGCGCTCGCGTCGGCGCGCAAGCACCTGCACCAGGCAGCGCTCGACATCCAGCACGCCTATCTCGACCTGCGCAAGATGCAGCTGCAGGCGATGCCGCACCTGCAGTCGAGCACGTGCATCGACGGCTCGCCGCTCGCCGACCGCTACGCGTTCTGCGAAGTGCTCCATCGCGACATGGACGAGCCGTATCTCACGGCCGAGTCGCTGCAGGTGATCGACAAACGGCTCGAGGAGGAGTTCCGGCCGCTCGTGCGTCCGGGGCTGCTCGTGATCCTCAAGAGTCCGGTGGAGAACCTGCTGCGCAACATCCGCGACCGGCAGCGCGACGAGGAGCACCCCGGCGACGATCTCCCCGAGGGGCTCGTGCGCCTGGTGCGCGCGCTCAACCCGCGCTACGACGCTTTCGTGGGCAACCTGCGCGCCGACGGCTGGTACGACGGCCCGGTGCTCGAGATCGACGTGAGCCGCATCGACTTCGTGTCGAACGTGCGGCACCTGATCGCCGTCTACGAGGGAATAGAGCGGCTGATCGTGCCCAAGGAGTTCCGCGGCTAGTCCCGTCCCCTCAAGCGCGAACGGCGCGAGGACACCCCGCGCCGGTCGCGCGCCCCCCTTACCGTGGGCGCTTCGCGGAAAGCCGCTCGAGCACCGCGCCGAGCTGCCGGATCTCCTCGCCGTAACGCGCCCAGTCGCCCTGCCGCTGCGCGTCCAGCGCCGCCTGGTACCGACGCTGTGCCTCGGCAATCGCCGACTTCGTGGCTTCGTCGACGCCACCCGCCGTCGGCGCCGCGCTGGCGGCGGCTTCGGCCATGGCCGCGGCGCCCATGCCTCGCGACGTGCCCACCGCGCCGCCGAACATGTCGGAGAGCGCCGCCTCGAGCGTCTCGCGCATGATCACCTGGTTCTGGTACGCCACCACCACGCGCTTCAGCTCGGGGATCATCCCGCCCTCGGCCTGCAGGTACATCGGCTGCACGTACAGCAGCGCCTTCTCGATGGGGATCACCAGCAGGTCGCCGCGGATCACCTGCGAGCCGCGCTGGTCCCACAGCGAGACCTGCCGCGAGATCTCGGTGTCCTGGTTGATGCGGTTCTCGATCTGTCGCGGGCCGAAGACGAGCGTCTGCCGCGGGAAGCGATAGACGCGCAGCTTCCCGTAGGAGGCGCCGTCGTTCCGCGCCACCATCCACGCGGCCAGGTTGTCCTTGCCGCGCGGCGTGAACGGCGCCATGTAGATGAACTCTTCGGCCTTCTCGTCCGGCAGCCGCATCACGATGTGGCGCATGAACGGCACCGGCTGGTCCTTGGTCGCCTCCACCGGCACCTGCCACTCGTCCTCGCGATTGTAGAACGTGGCCGGCGTGTTCATATGGTAGGTGACGTACCGGGCGGTCTGCGCGCGGAAGAGATCGTCGGGATACCGGATGTGCGCACGCAGGTCGGCCGGCATTCGGTCGATGGGCTGGAAGACGCCGGGGTAGATCTTCGCCCACGTCCGGATCAACGGATCGGCAGGATCGGCGACGTACGGCGTCATCGCGCCGTTGTAGGCGTCGATGACGATCTTGACGCTGTTGCGGATGTATGACGTGCCGTCGGCCGCGCGGAACGAATATGGATACCGCGTGGACACCGTGTACGCGTCCTGGATCCACTGCAGCGTCCCATTCTCGGCGACCACCAGATACGGATCGCGGTCGAGGCGCAGGAACGGGAAGGCCAGCTTGGCGCGCGCGACGATGTTCCGGTTGAAGAGGATGCGGCTCGCGCTGCCGATGTCGCCCGACAGCAGGATCTTGAGCGAGCCGAAGTTGGCGGCCAGCACCAGCCGCCGCAGGAAGTTCCCCGCCGCGACACCGCCCGTGCCATCATAGGTGCGGTAAATGTTCTCGTCGCCCGCGGGATAGTCGAACTCCTTCTGCTTCGTCTTCACGATCGCAAAGGCGTCGGTCAGTTCGCCGAAGTAGATCTGCGGCCGGCTGACCTTGATGGATCCCGTGGTCGCCGGCGGCAGGTCCTTCACGAACAGCACCGGAAGTCCCTCCTGCGTCACCTGGTTCACGGGGCTCATCGTGAGTCCCATGCCGTGGGTGAACGTGAGGTGCTCGTTGATGAAGGTGCGCGTCGGCAGCGACGTCACGTTCAGCTCACGCGGGGAGAGCAGGACCTGCCGGTAGCGCCCGTCAATCCAGTAGCGGTCGTCGTCGACCGAGATGAAGTCGTAGTAGGTGCGGATTTCCTGCAACTGGCCGAAGGTGCGCAGCAGCGGCTCGCGGTCCCAGAGCCGCACGTTGTCGATGGTCGGCGCGTTGGCGCGAATGCTGGCGAGTGTCAGGTCGCCCGCCTCGCCGCCGAGGTCGCGCACCTCGACGCTGTCGATACCCCACGCGCGCCGCGTCGCCGCGATGTGACTGGCCAGGTATGGCTCTTCGCGGGTCAGTTCGGTGGGGGCCACGACGAACTTCTGGATCAGCGCGGGCGCGATCGCCCGCCCGAGCAGCGAGAGCGCGAAGTAGCCAACCAGCGCCAGCACCGCATTGAAGCCCAGTTGGTGGCGCAGGCCACCCATGACGACCATCGCGGCGGCCACCAGCGCGCCAAACGCCAGCAGGCGGAGCGCCGGCAGCGTCGCGTGCAGGTCGGTGTAGCTCGCGCCGACGAGCGGCCCGGTAGTGGAGAAGAGCACGCCAGCGGCGTCCACGAACCAGAGCTGCAGCGCCCAAAGCACGAACATTGCCGCCAGCACGATCGCGAGATGCATCCCGGCATCGGGTTCGATGCGGAGCCGGCGCGGGGAGATCTCAATCTCGCCGCGCAGGAAGTACACCACGGTGATCATGACGAGCGTCAGGACCGTCAGGCTCGTGAGCACCGCGAGCACCGACGCCAGGGCCGGCAGCGTGAAGACGTAATACGCGACATCCCGGCCGAAGACCGGATCGGTCACGCCGAAGGGCGTCTGGTAGAGCGCCTGCAGCACCACGTCCCAGAGCGCGTTCGCGCCGGCGCCAATCAGCAGGCCGACGGCAATGGCGATCGGGCGGGCCAGCCGGTGCAGCAGCCCCCCGAGGTTGAACGATGAAATGTCCACGCCGGTGCGCTGCATCACGCGCACCGCGTCGGGCGCATCGCCGCGGGTGGCGATGGCCAGGTTGAGATGCACCAGGCCGCCGCTGGCGAAGGCCACCGTGAGGAAGAGCAAGAGCTTGGTGAGGAGCGTGCGGGTGAACAGCACGTTGAAGCCGAGCTCGCGGAACCACCAGTAATCGACCAGCATCCCCGTCGCCTGGGGGAGGAGCACCAGCGCGAAGAAGGCGAGGAGGGCGATCAGAAGGATCGGAGTGACGCGTCGGGCCACGGGTACCTCATTGTTGTCGCCGGCAGCTTTCCCGGCTCATTCCAGTATAGCATTTGGGTTCAGTGCGCGGCGGCACGCGACGGGGGGCGCTTGGACGAAATTCTCGC
>DASXUN010000028.1 GCA_036504815.1 Gemmatimonadaceae bacterium
CGCGGGGGGGGGAGAAGTCGATGCGCTATCTGGTAAGCGAGCGGCCTCCCTCCTCGTTCCGACTCTCCTCACCCGTCCCTTCGCCTCTACCCCCTCCCCGTTCCGCGAGGTCTTACGTCTTTCCGTGCGCCTGCGCGCCCCTCACCCAGCTCGCGTGGCAGCGGTGATCCCCGTACCAGTACGGCAGCTCCCGCACGTCCTCGATGTCGAATAGCGCGAGATCGGCGGCGAATCCCGGCGCCAGCTGCCCGGTGTCGGCCGCGAGACCGACGGCGGCTGCGCCATTGACGGTCGCGGCCAGGATGGCCTCGCTGACGCTCATGCGCAGCTGGCTGACCGCGAGGGCGAGAACGAGCGGGAAGTTGACCGTGGGCGAGGTGCCCGGATTGAAGTCCGAGGCCAGCGCCACCCGGGCACCGGCGTCGATGAGCGTGCGGGCGGGGGCCTGCCGGGGCCGGCCGAGGAACAGCATCGTTCCCGGCAAGAGCGTCGCGACGGTGCCGGACGCGGCCAGCGCCGCGATGCCCCCATCGGAGACGGCGGCCAGGTGATCGGCGCTCGTCGCGCCAATTTCGGCGGCCAGCTCCGCGGCGCCGGCCGTCTCGAGTTCATCGGCATGGAGCTTCAGCTGCAACCCGTGCTGCCGTGCCGCGCCAAGGATGTGGCGCGCCTCGTCGGTGGTGTAGACGCCGGGTTCGCAGAAGATGTCGGCGAAGTCGGCCAGGCGTTCGGTGGCAACGCGCGGCAGCATCTCGTCGACGATGAGTGCGACGTACTCCGCGCGCGTGCGCGGCGCGGCGCGGTACTCGAGGGGGATCTCGTGTGCGCCGAGGAAGGTGGGGACGAGGCGAATGGGGAGGGCGCGCTGCAGGCGACGGATCACCCGCAGCGACTTCAACTCATCCTCGACGGTCAGGCCATACCCCGACTTCACCTCGAGCGTGGTCGTTCCGTGCGCCATCAGGCGCTGGAGGCGCGGGAGGGCGAGCGCCAGCAGGTCATCCTCCGAGCGCGCGCGCAGGTCGCGCACGGAACTGTGGATTCCCCCGCCCCGCCGCGCGATTTCCATGTACCCGACGCCGGCGGCGCGCAGCTCCTGCTCCTCGTGGCGCGGCTTGCCGAAGATGCCGTGGGTGTGCGAGTCGACGAGCCCCGGCATCAGCACGCGCCCACCGCAGTCGACGACCTGTGCCTGGGGATGCGCCGCGCACACCGTTTCGCGCGGTCCCACTGCGACGATGCGCTCGCCCTCGACGACGAGGGCGGCGCCGGTGAGCACCTCCATGCCCTGCATCTCGGCCCCGCGACGGGCGCGCGGAGGACCGGCGCAGGTCACGACCTGAGACGCGTTGTCGAAGAGGACGGACATCGGGGTGATTTAGGATTGGGAATTCGGATTGGGATTCAGGATTTCGAATGCTGATTGCGATTGGCGATTGGCGATTGGGCGGCAACGGGGACGGACGTGCAGGACCGCGTGATTCCAACGACGCTCCACGCGCGCTTGAAACTACGCCCGGCCGTGGCCATCTCGCGAGATGGCTGGACGCTACGCCAGCAGGTCCTGAAAGCGGGAGAGCGTCAGCGGGGCCTGCGCCTCGCCGCGGCAGGCGTAGTAGCAGGCGTTGCAGGCGATGGGGGCGTACCCGTCGTACTCGCGCCAGTGCTTGTCGGCCGGGAAGTCGGGACAGCGGCGCACGAGTCCTTGCGGGTTGATGTGAATGGTCGTCTCGCCCGACCGGCACGGCTCCGGCATCTCGTTGCGCAGGTATCGCGGCAGCTGCTGCAGGTACCAGTCGGAGTTGGTGACGACGCCGCGGTGCTTTTGCTTGAAGGCAAGCAGGTCGTGCACGAGCGCCTGCACCCGCGCATGCTGCTCGGCGCGGATCAGGTGCGCCGTATCGCCATTCTTCATGTCGGTGTAGACCGACAGGTTGACGCCTGCGCCCACCGCGTGCGCCCGTTGCACGATGGGGAGGATGTCGTCGAGATTGTCGTCGCGAATGACGGTGTTGAAGCGCACCGCCATGCCGCGGCCGCGCATCTCGGGAACGAGCGCGAGAATCTTCGCGGCAAGGCCGGGGATGCCGCGCTGCGCGTCGTGGCGCTCGTCGAGATAGTCGAGCGAGATGTTGAACTGGTCGAGCCCGGCGTCCCACAACCGCTGCGCGCGCTCCACCGACAGCATGCCGCCGTGCGTGAGCACCGTCATGTAGCAGTAGGGCACGGCCTGCGCGACCTCGGCGACGATCTCCTCGAGATCACGCCGGAGGGTCGGTTCACCGCCGGTGAAGGTGATCATCATCGGGTCGAAGGCGCGTGCGGCCTCGACAAACGAGGCCAGCTCGTTCGCCTTGTCCGAGGCCGGCGTCTTCCAGTAATCGCACCCGCCGCAGGCCGCGTTGCAGCGCATCGTCACCTCGAAATTCACGAGGACCGGACGCCGCGCCAGCCGCAGCCGCGCGTACTTGATGGCGAAGGGGATTAAATGCCAGGGTTTGTAGTTGGGGCTGAGCATTGCCTAAAGCTAAACAGCGACGGAACGGGGAGGGGGTAGAGGCTAAGCGAGGGGCGAGGAGATGTGGAACGAGGAAGGAGGTCACTGGCGCGCCAATGACCTCCCTCCCTCGTTCCGACTCTCCAACCTCCTCGCCGAGCCTCTACCCCCTCCCCGTTCCGCTCATCATAGCATCGGGATCGTGATGCCCTTCGCCTTTGCCGTTTCCCGCGCGATCTCGTATCCCGCATCTGCATGCCGGGCGACGCCGATGCCGGGGTCGTTGGTGAGCACGCGCTCGAGGCGCAGGCGCATCTCGGGGGTGCCGTCGGCGACGATGACCTGGCCGGCGTGCAGCGAGTTGCCGATTCCCACGCCGCCGCCGTGGTGGAACGAGACCCACGTCGCCCCGCTGGCCACGTTGAGCAGCGCGTTGAGGATCGCCCAGTCGGCCACGGCATCGGTGCCGTCCTTCATCCCCTCGGTCTCCCGGAAGGGCGACGCCACCGAGCCGGTGTCGAGGTGATCGCGGCCGATGACGATGGGCGCCGAGAGTTCGCCCTTGGCAACGAGATCGTTGAGCGCGACGCCGAACTTCGCGCGCTCCCCCTGCCCCAGCCAGCAGATGCGCGCCGGCAGTCCCTGGAAATGGATGCGCTGCTGCGCCATCGTGATCCAGCGCTTCAGGTGCGCGTCGTGCGGGAAGAGGGAGAGGACGAGTTCGTCGGTGCGCGCGATGTCGGCCGGGTCGCCCGACAGCGCGGCCCAGCGGAAGGGCCCCTTCCCTTCGCAGAAGAGCGGGCGGATGTACTCGGGGACGAAGCCGGGAATCTCGAACGCGTCCTTGAGGCCGGCGTCGAACGCGACCGTGCGGATGTTGTTGCCGTAGTCGAAGGCGATGGCGCCGCGGTCCTGCATGGCCCGCATCGCGCGGACGTGCTCGACGGCGCTCGCGGTGGACCACCGCACGTACTCGGCGGGATCGGTCGCGCGCATGGCCGCGGCGGAGGCGAGCGTCATCCCCGCGGGGACGTAGCCATTGAGCATGTCGTGCGCGCTCGTCTGGTCGGTGACGACATCGGGGATGATGCCGCGTCGCACGAGTTCCGGGAGCACCTCGGCGGCGTTGCCCACCAGGCCGACGGAGAGGCCGCGCTTCTCGCCCTGCGCGCCGCGAATCCAGGCCAGCGCCTCGTCGAGGGTGCGCGTCATCTTGTCGCAGTAGCCGGTGGCCAGCCGCTTCTCGATGCGCGCGGGGTCCACCTCGACGCCCAGGAAGGCCGCGTCGTTCATCGTTGCGGCGAGCGGCTGGGCGCCGCCCATCCCGCCCAGCCCGGCCGTGAGCACGAACTTGCCGGCCAGCGACCCGTCGAAGTGCTTGCGCGCCAGCGAGCCGAAGGTCTCGTACGTCCCCTGCACGATGCCCTGCGACCCGATGTAGATCCACGAGCCCGCCGTCATCTGCCCGTACATCATCAGGCCCTTCCGCTCGAGCTCGCGGAAGTGGTCCCAGGTGGCGAAGCGCCCCACGAGATTGCTGTTGGCGATGAGGACGCGCGGCGCATGGGCGTGGGTGCGGAAGACGGCGACCGGCTTGCCGCTCTGCACGAGCAGCGTCTCGTCGCCCTCGAGGTCGCGCAGCGCGCGCACGATGGCCTCGAAGCACGCCCAGTTGCGCGCGGCCTTGCCGGTGCCCCCGTAGACGACCAGGTCGCCCGGACGCTCGGCCACGTCGGGGTCGAGATTGTTCATCAGCATCCGCAGGGCGGCTTCCTGCGGCCAGCCCTTGCAGGAAATGGTCGCGCCGCGCGGCGCGCGCACTTCGTGAGCGGTGGCGGTCATCAGCGTGTCCCCTCCGCGACGGCGAACTCGCGCCGCGAGATCGCGTCGGCGATGGCGAAGATGTCGGGCGAAAGCATGCGGTCGTCGCCCAGCGGGGCGACGACGCGGCGCACGGCGTCGTGGGCGCGCTCCACCGGCGCGCTGCTGCGCAGCGGCCGGCGACAGTCGAGTCCCTGGGCCGCGCACATCAGCTCGATGGCCAGGACGTTGCGGACGTTGCCGACGATGCGGCGCAGCTTCCACGCGGCGCCCATTGCCATCGGCACCACATCCTCCTTGCTGCCATCGGTGGGGATGGTGTCGACGCTGGCCGGATGCGCGAGCACCTTGCATTCGCTGGCGAGCGACGCGGCCGTCACCTGCGCCATCATGAAGCCGCTGTTGAGGCCGGCGTTGGCCGAGAGGAAGGGCGGCAGTCCCTCGTTGAGGTCGGGGTGCACCAGGCGGTCGATGCGGCGCTCGGCCATCACCGCGAGATTGGTCATCGCGATGGCGAGCACATCGAGCGCCATCGCGACGGCCTGGCCGTGAAAATTGCCGCCGCTCAGCATCTCGCCGTTGTCGAAGACCAGCGGGTTGTCGGTGGCCGCGTTGAGTTCGCGCCCAATGAGCCCTTCGGCAAAGCGAATGGCGTCGAGCACCGGGCCGTGCACCTGGGGCATGCACCGCAGCGCGTACGCGTCCTGCACGCGCGGATCGCCGTCGCGATGCGACTCGCGCAACGGGCTCCCATCGAGCAGCGCGCGGAGGAGCGCCGCGCTGTCGCGCTGGCCATCCTGGCCGCGGGCGTCGTGGATGCGGGCATCGAACGCCGTCGGCGTCCCCTTCAGCGCTTCCAGCGTCATGGCGCCGGCGGTGTGCGCCGTCTCCCAGAGCGTTCGCGCTTCGGCGACGGCCAGCGCGGCCACCCCGGTGTGCGCCTGCGTCCCGTTGATCAGCGTGATCCCTTCTTTCGGGGCGAGGACGAGGGGGAGGAGTTCCGCGGTCCGCAGCGCGACGTCGGCGGGCAACCGCTGGCCGCCGGCCGTGTGCAGCTCTCCCTCACCGATCAGCGTCACAGCGAGTTCGGCGAGCGGCGAGAGGTCGCCGCTGGCACCCACCGATCCCTGCTCGTGCACCACCGGCCAGAGTCCGGCGTTGAGCATGGCGCAGACGAGATCGGGGACGTCGGGGCGCGCGCCGGAGAATCCCTTGGCCATCACGTTCGCGCGCAGGAGCATCATCGCGCGCACTTCCTGCTCGCAGAGTTCCGGCCCCACGCCTGCCACGTGGCTGCGCACCAGGTTCACCTGCAGCTGCGCGAGCTTGTCGGCCGGGATGTGCACGTCGGAGAGCTTGCCGAAGCCGGTCGTGACGCCGTAGACGACGTCGTTGCGCGCGACGATGCCGGCCACCACATCGCGGGTGGCCTGCATGCGTTGGCGCGCCGCGTCGGCAAGAGCCACCGGACGGCGGCGGATGGCGACGTCGAGGACGTCGGCCACGGTGAGCGAGGCGCCGTCGAGCGCGAGCGGAACGGTGTGGGTCATGGTATGGGCACGAGCGACTGCCGGTAACTGGCGCGGTCGTAGTTGAATTTGAGGTCGGGCTCGGCCTTCAGCGCCACGAAGAACG
This sequence comes from Gemmatimonadaceae bacterium, assembly GCA_036504815.1. Classification (NCBI taxonomy): domain Bacteria; kingdom Pseudomonadati; phylum Gemmatimonadota; class Gemmatimonadia; order Gemmatimonadales; family Gemmatimonadaceae; species Gemmatimonadaceae bacterium. Next base: position 5,954 of record DASXUN010000028.1, read on the forward strand.
TGAACGAGAAGTTGCCGTTGGGCGCCTGCGTGAAGCCGAACATCGCGCGCCAATCGTGCAGGTCGCGCTGCAGCGTCACCTGGTGGCTGGCGAACTCGTGACGCACCGCATCGTAGCTGGTGCTCCACTGCACCGCCCACTTGGGGGTGAGGTCAAAGCTGGTGCGCCAGTTGACGCTCGTCTGCGGCGGGACGCGGAAGTACGAGCCGCCGGCCGTCGTGGACGAGAACTGCGTGTAGTCCACCGGCGGCGCCGCGAGCGCGTTGCGCACGCAGACGTCATACTGGATGGGATTGGTCTTGAGCGCCTCGCACTGCACGGTGGGATCGTACTCCACCACGCGGCCGTTCCCGCCCGGCGGTCGCTGGCGATTGGCGCTGAGGCTGATGCTCGCCTCGAAGCCGCGCCCGACCGGGACCGCCGCGAGTTGCTGCCGCATGCCGGAGCCGGCGATCTGCTGGCCGCTCCCCATCATCTGGCCCGCCCCGTAGCCGCCCTGGATGTCACCGATGCGCGACGACGTGTCGGCCCGCGCCTCGCCGGAGCCGCCAAAGAAGTGCGCCAGCCAGCGCACGACCGCCGTCTTGCGGCTCAACTGCAGCGACGCTGAGACGGATTCGCGGAACGGGCTGAAGCGCGCGGTGTCGCTGAGAACCGAGCCCTCGAAGAGCGAGTAGCCCATGTCGAACGAGAATCCGGGGAGCAGCTCCGAGTTCAGGTTGAAGTTCATCCGGTCGGTGGCGAAGCCGCTGCGTCCGGTCGTGCGGGCCCGCTCGAAGTCGTACGTCAGCGGCGACATGCCGATGGAGAGGAGCTTCACTTTCTTCCCCTCAGCGGCCGAGCTCGTGTCGTTCGCGGCTTTCTTCAGTTTCGCCTCGAACGACTGGTTCAACCCGAGGGTCAGGCGGTTCTGCGCCAGCGCGCCCAGATAATCAGCGCGGCTCTTGCCGAGCGCGAGCAGGAACTGGTCGCTCACGCTGGCCGCGGGGGAGAAGGACCAGCCGAGCGTCGGATTGATCGAGTGCCGGAAGGTCTGCACCGGACCGATGCCCCAGCGCGAACGTCCGAAGAAGGTGGGCCCGACCGAGAGTCCCCACGACAGGCGCTTGCTCTGCGAGACGAAGTTGTTCCCCGTGCGCTCCGACCGGACCCAGAATCCGGCCGGGTCCACGTTGTCCATCGAGACGCTGGGGACGAGGTTGAACGAGCCCTGGAAGAACGTCGGCAGCGTGATGGCCGTTCTCCAGTCGAGCGTCGTGAGGTAGGTGCGGCTGTAGACGCGCGTCTCGCGGCGGCTGGTGTCCGACGGATTCACGATCAGGCGGACTTCGGGAAAGTCGTTCATCCGGTCGCTGTAGCTGAAGGCCAGCGGCAGGTTGAACGAGCCGATCTTGAACGGACTGTTGAACGAGGCCGTCGTGTTCGCCGTGGAGCGGTCGAACTTCGCCGAGTCGAGCACGCCGGCGCGCAGGAAGTAGCGGTACTTGAAGTCGCCCTGTGCGTCGAGGTGCTGGCTGCTGGACGACGACAGGTTGGCGCCCGGCGTCCACTCGACGAAGCGGCCCAGGCGGATCGCCTTGGACGAAAGGTTGATGCTGGGAAAGTCCTGGTCGACCTGCTGGCGCCCCGGGTACTGGCGGCGGGTGCCGCCGATCGAGACGGCCAGCGGGCCCATCGACTTGGAGTAGTTGAGCATCGAGCTGATCGTCGCCAGCGCGCTCATCGCGTTGAGCGCGGTCTGCCGCTGCACCGTGGTGCTGGTGACGTAGTTCAGGTTGGCGGTCACGCGCGAGGTCTGCGAGAAGTCCTGCGAGTGATTCCACGAGAACTGCGTATTGGACTGCCCCGTGCTGAGCGTGTGCCGCGAGACGGCGAAGGTCCCGCGGACGAAGCGGTTGCGCCAGTTGTACTGGAACTGCGAGTTGAGCCGCAGCCAGCCGGGGTCGGCCAGGCTGGCGCGCGCCGACGACCGCCAGTCGAACGAGATGGACAGGTCGGTGTAGTCGCTGAGCGCGAAGTAGTACCCGACGTTCTCGATGTTGCGGCGATAGGTCGGGCTGTTTCGCACCAGCTCGGCGAAACCGAATCGCGGCGTCAAAATGCCGCTGCGGCGTCCGGAGCGAATGTCCTGGAAGACAAACGGCAGCCAGAAGACCGGGACGTCTCCCAAGTACAGGACGGCGGGGCGCGCCACCATCATGCTCTTGCGAATCATCTTGATCTGTGACGCCTGGAAGTGGTAATGCGGGAGCGAGTCCTCGCAGCTCGTGATCGACCCGTCGCGGCCGTACGTGGACTCATCGGTCGTCGAGTCGCCCGCGAAGCCGCCGACGTGCGCCGAGACGACCCAGCGCTCGCCGCTCTGCTCGACCGTGCGGATGTTGGTGCCGATGCCCTGCTTGTTGGTGATGTCGTAGGTCGTCCGCCCGCTCGCGTTGATGTCGTCGCGCCCGGCCTCGCGCACGACGATGGCCGGGCCGAGGGCGATGGCCTTGTTCGTCGAATCGCTGTAGCGGATGGTGTCGGCCGCGATGATCGTCGGCTCGCGCTCGACGACGGCGCGCTCGGTGGGAAGGCCGATCAGGGTGATGGTGCGATCGCCGGCCTGGAAGTGCACGAAGTCGGCCTGATAGCGGACGAGCGCAAAGCCCTTGCGGGCCATCAGCGCTGCGGCCACGGAGTCAGGGGCCATCCAGTGCACCAGCGCCGTGTCCTTGGCCGTGCTGTCGGCGCCGGGCCGCGCCTGCCGCGGCTGCGTGGCGCGCGGCTGGGTCGTGCGCGGCTGACCCGGGCGCGGCTGCGTGGGACGGGCCCCGGGAAGCTGTGCCGCCGCCCCCGGCGCGATGACGAGGGCGAGCACGCCCAGCCCCGCGAGCGCGCGCCAGCGCGAGCGCATCAGCCGCCGGAGGCGGGCGCGATGCGTTCCGCCTCCTCCTCGCGGCGAGCCTTCGCCTGCCTGGCCCGGTAGACGAACCACGACAGCACGATGCTCAGCTCGTACAGTCCGTAGAGCGGAATGAAAAGCATCAGCGTCGAGATGATCAGGTCGCCCGGCGTGATGATCGCCGAGAGAATCAGCATCCCGACGAACGAGTGCCGGCGGAACTTGGCCAGCGTGCGCGGCGTGACGAGGCCGAGCGCGGTGATGACCACGATCAGGATGGGCAGCTCGAAGACCGCGCCGAACGCGAGCGTCAGCGTCACCGCGAACGAGAAGTACTCCTGCGCCGAGATCATCTGCTTCAGCGACGACGAGGCGATCCCCTTCAGCAGTTCGAGCGTGATGGGCAGCACCCACAGCACGGACAGCGTGCAGCCGATGAGGAACAGTCCGACCGCGCCGATGAGCACGGGGACGACGATCCGCTTCTCGTGCGGATGCAGCGCCGGCGACAGGAAGGCCCAGACCTGGTAGACGATGACGGGCGCGGCGAGCACCACGCCCAGGCCGAACGCCACCTGCATCAGGATCGTGAACGACTCGGCCGGGTGCGTGTAGATCAGCTGCCCGCCGTCGAGGAAGTCGCGCGCGGGATAGGCGAGGACGCTGATGAAGTCGAACTGGTAGACGACGGTGAAGGCGACCGCGAACGAGACCAGCAGCGCGATGCCGCTCCAGATCAGGCGCCAGCGCAGTTCCTCGAGATGATCGAGGAACGGCATCTCCGCCTGTGGGTCGTGCTGTTGGTCCGCCGCGGCCACGCCCGCCCCCGCGCTACTTCAGGTCCCGCAGCAGGGCCGCCGCGAGGGTCGCCGCCTCGGACTTGGGATACTTGTCGATCACCTGCTGCAACAGCGTGCGCGCCTGGCGTGTCTGCCCCGCCACCTTGAGCGCGACGGCGCGCTTGTAGATGGCGACCGGCGCGCGCTCCGACGCCGGATACTTCTCGGCGACCAGCGCGAAGACCGAATCGGCCTCCACCGCGCTCCCCGCGGAGGCGTACGCCTCCGCAATCCAGTACTGCGCCTCGGGGGCGAGGTCGGACGTGGGATACTGGGTGAGCAGGTCGCTGAACGCCGCGCGGGCCGCCGAGGTCGCGCCGCGCGCGAGCTGCTGCCGACCGAGGTCCATCAGCTGGTACGGTCCGGGCGACGGCGCATTGGGGACGGCGGCGGGTGCGGCGGTCGGCGGAGCGCCTGGCGCCGCGGCGGGCGGCACCGGCTGCGCGGTCTCCGCCGCCCGGGCCTCGAGCTGGGCACGCAGCGACTCCACCTGCTTGCGGCTCTGCCCCGTGAGTTCCTGCACCGTCAGCAGCTGCTCCTGCACCGAGCGCATCGACATCGAGACATCGCCCTGGAAGCGTTGCAGCGTGCCGTTCGCGACGCGCAGTGAATCGGCGACGTTGGTAAGCGACTGGATGATGCGGCGCAACTGCACGGCGCGCGCCGTGTCGGCCGAGGCGGCCTGTGCGGCGGCGAGCTGCAGGCGGGCGATGTCACCCTGGAGGATGCGCACATCGCCCCGGGTGGCAAAGCACGCCCCGGCCGTCAGGATGACGGCCGGAGCAATCAGGACGCGAGCGATACGACGAATCACTTGTTGGGAAGCTTGAAGGGGTTGGCGCCGGCGATGATCTCGAACTCATCGCGGCGATTCTTGGCCCACGCCTCTTCGTTGTCCTGCGCCACGGCGGGACGCTCCTCGCCGAAGCTCACGACGTCAATGCGATCGGCGGCGATGCCGCGGGCGATGAGGTACTGCTTCACCTCGGCGGCGCGGCGCTGGCCGAGCGCGAGGTTGTACTCATCCGACCCGCGGTTGTCCGTGTGTCCGGCCACGCGAATGCGCATGTCGGGGTTGGCCTGGAAGACCGGGATCTTGGCCTCGAGCGTCGCCTTCTGGTCGTCGCGAATGTCCGACTTGTCGTAGTCGAAGTAGACCGGCACCGCGAAGGCCACCTTGGCGGCGGCGATGTCGGCGGCGAGCTTCGCGGCGGCCGCCTTGCGGGCGGCTTCCTCGGCGGCGGCGCGGCGTGCCGCTTCGGCGGCATCGCGCTTCGCCTTCTCGGCGGCATCCGCCGAATCCTGGTTGAACGGCTTCACGACGGGCGCCGGCGTCGGGACCACGACTGGCTTCTTCTTGCAGGCAGTCGTGGTCACAGCCGAGATCGCGACAGCGACGAGGGCGAGCGAACGAATACGAGCGTGCATGACTGGGTCTCCGGTGGGGGTACTTCGAATGCGACTACGGTTGTTCCATGCGGGGCGACCAGGCCGCCTGCCGGGCCACACCAGCGCCTCGCGTCAGCTGCCGCGTGCGTCCCGATTCGGTGTCCAGCACCCACAGTTGCTTCGAGCCGCCACGAGTGGACGTGAACACCAGATGCCGGGCATCGGGGGCCCACGACGGATTCTCGTTGCGCGCATCGCCGGTGAGCTGCTTGATGCGCCGGTCCCGCATGTTGATCACCATCACCTGCAGATTCGGTCCTTCCTGCGATGTGAACGCCACGGCGCGGCCGTCGGGCGACCAGTCCGGATCGGAGCGATACGGCCGATCACCGCTGGGGGATTCCGTCAGCAACTCCGCGTTCGTTCCATCTGCATCGGTAATATACACTTCGGGATGGCCGAGGCGACCCGAGATATATGCGATCTTGCGGCCGTCCGGACTGAACGAGGGCGACGACGTCGGCGTGCCGCGTCCGAAGGTCACCCGGCGGGGCTGCTCCCCTCCGCCGAAGGCCGAGACGGCATACAGGTCGGTGCCATCGTCACCGGCCGAACAGACCACCGTGCCGCCATCCGGCGAGAAGGTGGGCGTGAAGCTGGAGCCGCCCAGCCGCGGCATGCGGCGCGCCTGTCCGTTCTGCACATCGCGCACGACGACGCTCAGCCCGTCATCGGCCATCGCCGTGTAGGCGATGTAGCGGCCGGTCGGGTGCCAGGCCGGAGAGAGGGCCGTGCCGCCCACGCCGAGGGGCGAGAGGTTCGCGCCATCCGAATCCACCATCCAGAGCCGCTGGTCGCGTACGAAGACGATGCGGGTGGCCGCGACGCCGCGCACCGAGGTGATCCAGCGCTCGACTTCATCGCTCGCCCGGTGCAGCGTCATCCTCCACGCCGGCGAGAGCGAGGCCGCGCCGCGGAAGGCGAAGTCGCCGACGTTCAGCACCCGCTTGGCCGCCACATCGTGCACGGCCACGTGCAGCGAACCCTCTCGTGTCACCGACGCCTGCACGATGGCCGAGGCGCCGAGCTTCGCGAAGAGCTCGTAGTTGAACCGCCCCGAGGGGGGCGGACCGGCGTCGGCGCTGATGACGGTCAGCCGGTCGCCGAAATCGAGGTCGCGCGCGAGGATGGCGCGCACGGAATCCCCCGCCTCACCGCCCACGGCGGTGACAAAGACGCCTGGGCGCGTGCTCGGATCGTACGTCAGGCCGACACGGACTCCGGTGGGAATCGTGTCCTGCCCGAAGACGGTGACGGGGCACAGGCACAGCAGGGCGGCGAACAGCGGGAGTGGACGGCGGCTCAGAAGCATCAACGCAGGGTCTTCGGGTCAAAGCGGAAGATGACAGGGAGCACGTCATCCATGAACTGCGTGGGGAGCGGGCCCCAGGCCTTCGCGGCGGCGGCGGCTTCAACCGCCCCCTGGCATTCGAGGTCGAACGAGTAGGACCCGCTCTTCTGCAGGAAGCGGAAGCCCGCCATCGAGCCGTCCCGCCGGATGAAGAAGAAGACTTCGGCCGTGCGCATCGACTTGTCCGTCGGTGCGAAGTTCAGCCGCACCTGGCGCACGATGTTCTGGAGATACCCCGGAAACGGGAAGTCGATCCCCTCGGTGCGGATGTTGGCGACATCGGCCCCCGCGCCGCCCACCGCGCCGCCACCGGCGCGGGGCGCGCTGGCGCCGGCTTTGCTCTTGGGCACGGGCGTCGCCTTCGTCGCCGTCTTCGCGTTCGCGGCCGCGGGCTTCTTGAGCGGCACGGCGTCCGGCGTCGGCTTCGGCGGCGTCTTGGCCTTCGTGGCCGCATCAGCCGGCGCATCGGTCACCGTCCCGATCGCGGGCGGACCCGCGGGGGCGGCGATCAGCTCGACCTTGTACATCGGCGGAAGATTGACCTTCCCCTCGGCGCGCGACGCGAGAACGAGCGCCGCCGCAACCAGCACGTGCAACGCCGCCGACGCGACGAGCGGCGCCGCAATGCCCGTCGGGCGCGCCTGCGCGCGAATCACGGCTGTACGGACTCCGGTTCCGTGACGAGGCCGACGTTGACGATGCCGGCCTTCTGGATGGTGGCGAGCACCTGCGCCACGACGCCGTACGGCGCACCCTGATCGGCGCGCACGTAGACGCCTTCGCGCCCGGCCTTGGACGAGAGCATCTTGAACGTCGACTTGAACTCGGGCAGGGACATGCCCGTCTCGTCCACGTAGACGCGGCCGTTGGCGGCGACGCTGACGACGACCCCGCCCTTGGGCTCCAGGGACCGCGACTCGGTCTTCGGCAGGCGCACGTCCACGCCGCCCTGCATCAGCGGCGCCGTCATCATGAAGATGACGAGCAGGAGCATCATCACGTCGATGAGCGAGACGACGTTGATGTCCGCGTTCAGCGGCGTCCGGTCCCCGTGCGTGCGGCGGCGCACGCTAGACCCGGCCCTCGCGGGCCATCAGGGCGATGACTTCGGAACCGAAGCCCTCGAGCTCGCCATCGAACCGGTTGAGGCGCGCGGCGAAGATGTTGTACGCGAAGGTCGCCGGAATGGCGACGGCGAGCGCCGCGGCCGTGGCGATGAGCGCTTCGGCGACACCCGGCGCGACGGCGCCAAGATTGCCCGACCCCTTGATGGCGACACCCAGGAACGCGTCGATGACGCCGAGCACGGTGCCGAGGAGGCCGATCAGCGGGCTCGCCGAACCAATGACCGCGAGCGACGGAATGAAGCGGCCGAGCGCGTCACGCTCGGTGGTCACTTCGGCGTCGAGCAGCAGGCGCATGGCCTCCACCTGCGACTCGCGCAGCGCCTTGGTGTTCCCCTCGGCGTCGCGCAGCGCCGTGTCCTGCAGGAAGTTCACGGCGCGCGCGAAGACGCGATTGAAGGGCGACGCCGGCGCCTTGCGGGCCACGGCAACCGCCTGCTCGAGCCTGGTCGCGCGGGCGAACTCGCGCAGGAAGGCCTGCGAGGCCTTCGTCATCCGGCGGAACTCGAACCACTTCGCCAGCATGATGCCCCAGCTGTACAGCGACAACAGCAGGAGCAGCGCCAGCACGATCTTCGTCGCCAGGACGGAGTTGACGATGAGTTCGAGGGGGGTGGTTGGGATGGCGGAGTTCATGACTGCGGATTGAGGATATGGAATCCGGACGACGATTCAGGATATGGATTTTGGACTTCGATTCGTGATAGCGATTCAGGATTTCGATTCGCGATTGTACTCGCACGCCACCGTCATCTTGCCACCCACGCCGACCGCGCTATCCGCGGCGGGCGGCGAAATACTCGAACGTCTCCTTCAGTCCCGCTTCCAGCGTGCGCTGCGGTCTCCAACCGAGCTGGCGCTGCACCTTACCGATACTGACGGCGGACCGCACCTGTTCCCCGGGACGCGCGGGAGCGAACTCGAGCGCGGCGCTGCGCCCGCTGACGGCGAGCAGCGTGTTGGCGAGCGTGACCACATCGGTCTCGACCCCGGTCCCGATGTTCATGGCGCGGCTGTCGAGCCGGCCGACGGCAGGGAGCGGCGCCGTGGCGATGGCGGCGTTGGCGGCGGCGACATCCTTTACGTGCACGTAGTCGCGCGTCTGCCGGCCGTCGCCGAAAATGGTGAGCGGCTTCCCCTCGAGCAGGCGGTTGCAGAAGATCGCGACGACGCCCGCCTCGCCGTGCGGATCCTGCCGCGGTCCGTACACGTTGGCGTAGCGCAGCACCGCCCCTTCGAGGCCGTGGATGCGGCCGTAGTACGCGAGGTAATGCTCGACGGCGAGCTTCGCGATGCCGTAGGGCGAGTCGGGATCCTTCGCGAACTCCTCGACGTTGGGCGGCGTGACGAAATCGCCGTAGATCGCCCCACCGGTTGAGGCGAAGACGAAGCGCGGACGGCTGGTCGCCGCGCGCACCGCCTCGAGCAGGTTCAGCGCGCCGAGAACGTTGATGGAGGCATCGTGGACCGGATCGTTGACGCTCTTGCGCACGTCAATCTGCGCGGCCTGGTGCAGCACGACGTCGAAGCCGCCTTCGCGCAGCAGGCGCGCCGCGTCGGCGCTGCGCACGTCGAGTTGCACGAATTCGGCCGCGGCCGGCACGTTCTCGCGCCGGCCGGACGACAGGTCATCGAGGACGACGACGTGGAAGCCGCGGTCGAGCAGGGCGTCGGCGATGTGCGAGCCGATGAACCCCGCGCCGCCAGTGACGAGCGCGCGTGAAGTCATGCGTGAAAACTAACCCGCCGAGCGCGGCGACGCCGCGCTCAGGGCATCTTGGCGGTCAGTCGTCCCTTCATACCCGTCGCGATGCTCGCCTGCGTCCGGCCGAGCAGGATGCCCGAGACACCGTAGGGAGTCACGCGCAGGAGCTGCAGCACGCCTGCCACCTCGGGTGCGTGCTCTTCGCCGGCCAATCCTTTTCCGAGTGGCGCGAGGAGGGTCACCTGGTCGCCGGGCACCACGCCGTCGCGCGACGTGAGCGAGAGGATCATGTACGAGCCGAGCGTGGGGATGACCGGGGTATCCTGGACCCAGCGAAGCTGCGTCTCGAGGCCGAACTCGATGGCGGCCGGATGCTTGTCGAGCTGCGGAATCAGCGTATCGAGCATCGTCACGCCCTGCCCTTCGTTGATGGGGCGGAAGCGCGTGCGGATCACGGCGCGCGCATCGCCCACGCCGGGATCCTGCTGCAGTTCGACCACGCCGGTCACGATGATCACCTGCCCCTGCCCCGACAGGACGGGGCCCAGTTCATACGTCATGAAGCGCTGGCCGTCGACGCGCGGGGCCCCAACCGGGAGGCGCAGATAGACCGCCTCCTGCGACTGCGGGACGCGGACATCGAGGCTGGGTGTGACAATCTGCGACGTGGCCGCCTTGATTACCTGTCCGTGACCAGTCGGTCCGCCCTCGATCCAGACGAAGGGCGAGGCGAGATACTCACCCGGGCGCACGGCCTGGCGCGATTTCAGCAGGTTGGCGGAGACCCGCTCACCACGCTGCCGCTTGAAGCGACGGGGGTCGAAGACGGTCGACGCATTCGGGTCGTACGGCGCGCTGCGGGCCGCCGCCTGCGGCGCCTCGGCCGCCCCCGCGACGCTGGCCGGGAGCTTGAGCACCTCGCCCGGATAGATCCAGTGCGGGTCTTCGATGACCGCCGTATTCAAGCGGTAGATCTCGGGCCAAAGGTAGGCATCGCCCAGATACTGCTTCGCGAGGCTCCACAGGGTCTCGCCGCGGGCGACGGTATGCGTGGCCGGCGTCGCCACCTGGGCGGCCGGTTGCGCGCCAGCTTTGGACGGCGGCGTCGTGGGCTGCTGCGCCGAGACGGCGAGCGCGGCACCAAGGAACGCGGGGGTGATCAGCGAAACGCGGATGCGGGCCATGGATGGGTCCGGTCGACGGGAAGGTCGTTGTAAAGCATGGCAGAACCCGCCCCCGCCCTCAAGGCGGAGACGGATGCTAACTGATAATTGGACGAATGAGGGGAAAAACCGATACGGCAGAGTACGACAGAATACGACAGAATACGACAGAATACGACAGAGTACGACAGAGTGCGGCAGCAACAGCGCCTTACTTGCTGTTCACGGTCACGTTGAACAGCCCCTGGCCGGACTGGGTGTCCGTGCAGCCATTCACGGTCACGGTGAACGTGAAGGTGGCCTGGCTGACGGCGCCGTATTCGACGTGCCTGGTCCCCGTCGCGCCGGCGGCGATGGACTCGATGGGCGATCGCCCCGGGAGGGTGATGAGTTCGAGCGTGCGGCCGGACTGGTTCACAACCTGGTACGCGTTGCCCGCGGTAAGGATCACCGTGCTCGGCGTGGCGACCGGACAGAAGCCGCTCCAGGTGGCGGGGAGCCCGCTGGGGCGGTAGGCGCTGGTCGCCTCTGCTGGCCCGATCGTGACCGTCGTGGTCGCGACGACGGCCGGCGCCGTGCTCGAGTCGGAGGACGAGGAGCACGCCGCGGCGAGGAACGCGACGGCAACAGCTGGAATGGCGCGAGCACGCATCAGGGGGCTCCCGGAGGTTCGTGCGCCAACGATACGACGGATTCGCGCGGCGGGACAGGTTTGTCCTCGATCGCCGGCCTTTTCACCACGGAGGCACGGAGGGAAAGCCGAGGGGCACGGAGGAACCACAGCGGCCCGGAGGTGCAATTCGCGCCACGCAGAGGCCTGCGTGGCGCGAGGTCGTCACCCCAATTGTAGCCGTTCTCCGTGGCCCGCAGGCAGTTCTCCGTGCCTCCGTGGTGAAGAAACCCGAGCGGCGTGCCGAACTCAGAACGGCAGGTCGTCGTCCGCCTCGAGGCCGCCCGGGAACTCTTCGAAGTCACCCGACGGGGCGGCCGCGGCGCCCTTGGCGGGGGCGGCGGAACGGCTGCGGGACGGGGCGCTCCCCTCGAAATCACCGCCCTTGCCACCGAGCAGCATGATTTCGCGGACGTTGATCTCCGTCACGTACTTGGTCTGGTTCTCCTTGTCCTGGTACTGCCGATACTCGATGCGCCCCTCGACGTAGAGCTTCTCGCCCTTCTTGCAGTAGCGCTCGATGATGTCGGCGAGACCCATCCCGCCGGCCTTGCCGTTCCAGGCGACGCACTTGTGCCACTCGGTCTTCTCCTGCTTCTCGCTCCCGCCCTGCCCGCCCCACGACCGGCTGGTGGCCAGCGAGAACGATGCCACCTTGCTCCCGTTCGACGTCGTGCGGATCTCGGGATCGGCCCCGAGGTTTCCAATCAGCGTCACCTTGTTCAAGCTGCGGCTCACAACTCCTCCTCGCGTATGAAGTCCGTACGTCGTCGTTGACAGTAAAGATACGCCCCTCGACTGACACAACCAATCGGCCGCCGCCGGGCGCAGGACATTGCGGCCGACCTTGGGTCGCCGCGCACCTACCCGAGATCGCGGCGCAGGACGAGGGCGTCCTCGGACGGGTTCTGATAGTACTTCGGACGCCGTCCGACCTCGTGGAATCCCCGGCTGGCATAGAGCCGCTGCGCCGCGTGATTCGATGCGCGGACCTCGAGGAACATGACCATCAGCCCTTCCTCGTGCGCCTGCCGCAGCGCGGCGTCGAGCAGCAGCGCCCCGAGGCCGCGGGCGCGCCGCGGGGGATCCACGGCGAGGTTCGCGAGCTCACATTCTTCGCCCGAGACCCACACCACGGCATAGCCGGCGACAACGCCGTCCTCGAGGGCGACGCTCATGCGCACGAAGCCATGCGCGAGCGAGTCGGTAAAGCTCTTCAGCGACCAGGGATCACCGAAGGACGCGCACTCGATCGCCTCGATCGCCGGCAGGTCGGCCGTGGTGGCCGCGCGGATGGTCGCCACTATCCGGTGGCGAGCGGCCGCCCGTGCGCCGCCTCCCATCGGACCTGCGCCTCGGCGAGGCGGCCGTACGATGGCTCCCAGCCCTCAAGGTCGACGGGCCCATCGGTGAGGCAGGCGGCGAGCAGGCGCGCGACGCCGCGCGCGTGCGGCGGACGTGGCTCGCGTTCGAGCGGACCGACGACGGTAAGTCCGAACTCGGCCAACTGTTCGAGAGTCGCAAGCGCAGGGGCACGCTCCACCGTCACCTGTCCGTCCTCCCGCATCGTGACCGGCTGGACATAGCGCTCGCCCCGCATCGCATCGAGCGCCACGACGTACCGGCCCGTCGGCAGGACCGGTTCCGCGCCCGCCACGACGAGCGCCAGCGACGACACCGCGTAGAGCGGCACGTTCGCCCCGTGCGCGATCCCCTTGGCGATTCCCGCGGCGATGCGCAGCGACGTGAAGCTGCCGGGCCCCGCCCCGCAGACCACCCGCGCCAGATCGCGCGGCGACGCGCCGGCATCACCGAGGACGGCCAGGACGGCGGGCATCAACCGTTCCTCGCGCTCGCCGCGCATCATCGCCTCGCGCGACGCGATGACGACCCCGTCGCGCAGCACGGCGACCGTCCCCACGTAAGTGGAGGCGTCGATCGCGAGCGTCAGTCCGGGCGCGCGCGCATCGCCGGTCACCAGCTGACCCTCCGCGTTGCGTCATCGCCCGCGACGTGCGCCAAGTTGATGGCCAGCGCGTCCGGCGGAATCAGCGCCCCGGCGCGATCCGGCCATTCGATGATGACGAGGGCGGGCTCATCGAAGAGGGCCTCCCAGCCGACGTTCGCCAACTCGGCGGGATCCTTGATGCGATAGAGATCGAGGTGGAAGAGCCGCGCCGACTCGCGCGCCCGGTACTCGTGCACCAGGGCAAAGGTGGGGCTCGTCACCGGTTCGAGGACCCCGAAGCCGCGGCCGATGGCGCGCGTGAGCGTGGTCTTGCCGGTGCCGAGGTCGCCGGCGAGCGCGATGGCACAGGGGAGCGACTTCGCGGCGAAGCGGCCGAGCATGACCCCGAACGTCTCGAGTTCGGCCAGCGTCATGGTGTAGGCGCCGTGCGGCGGGAGCGGCGGGATGAGCGACGTCACGCTACCGTCCCGCCCGCCACGACGCGCCACGGCGGGCGCCGTGACTGCGCCCGCCCATCGCCGCCTTGATCTCGAAGAGCTCGTCCCGCAACCGGGCCGCCGTCTCGAAGTCGAGCGCCTTCGCCGCTTCCTTCATTTCCTCCTCGAGCTGGACCACGAGCGCGGGAAGATCCTCCACGCCGTAGTGCGCGGCGGCCTCCGCCACCTTCCGCTGCTGCTTCTCGCCCGCCCGCGCCTTTTCCCGTCCTTCGCGCTCCTCGCGCGCGTCGGCCACGCGCGTCAGGACGCGGATCTGCTCCGTGCTCTTGGTCACGCCGCGCGGCACGATGCCGTGCGCCGCGTTGTGCGCCTCCTGCACCGCGCGGCGACGATTCGTCTCGTCGATCGCGCGCTGCATCGAGCCGGTGATGCGATCGGCGTAGAGAATCGCCTTCCCCTCCATGTGGCGGGCCGCGCGCCCCACCGTCTGGATCAGCGAACGGTCGGAACGCAGGAAGCCTTCCTGATCCGCATCGAGAATCGCGACGAGCGAGACCTCCGGCAAGTCGAGCCCCTCGCGCAGCAGGTTGATCCCGACCAGCACGTCGAACTCGCCAAGGCGCAGGCCGCGGACGATCTCCATGCGCTCGATGGCGTCGATGTCGGCGTGCATGTAGCGCACGCGCACCCCCATCTGCTGGAGGTAGTCGGTCAGGTCCTCGGCCATGCGCTTGGTCAGCGTCGTGACAAGGACGCGCTCGCCCTTGCGCTCGCGAATGCGGATCTCCCCGAGCAGGTCGTCCACCTGCCCGCGCACGGGGCGGATCTCGAGCACCGGGTCCACCAGCCCCGTCGGCCGGATGATCTGCTCCACGACGACGCCCTGCGACAGCTGCAGCTCGAGATCGGCCGGCGTCGCGGAGACGAAGATCGCGCGCGGGGTCAGCGTGAGGAACTCGTCGAACATCAGCGGCCGGTTGTCGAGCGCGCTCGGCAGGCGGAAGCCGTACTCCACCAGCGTCGTCTTGCGCGACCGGTCGCCGTTGAACATCCCGCCGATCTGCGGAAGCGTGACGTGCGACTCGTCCACGACGACGAGAAAGTCCTCGGGGAAGTAATCGAGGAGCACGGCCGGACGCTCGCCCGACGCGCGTCCCGAGAGGTGCCGCGAGTAGTTCTCGATGCCGGCGCAGGTGCCGACCTCGAGCATCATCTCAATGTCGAAGTTGGTGCGCGACTCGAGGCGCTGGGCCTCGAGCAGCTTCCCCGCCGCCTTCAGCGCGGCGAGGCGCTCCCGCAGTTCGTCCTGGATGAGGCGCACGGCGCGCTCGAGCGTCGGCCGCGAGGTGACGAAGTGCTTCGCCGGATAGACCGCCGTGCGGGTGAGCGGCGTGATCGTCTCGCCGGTCAGCGGGTTGATCTTCGAGATCCGTTCGACGACGTCGCCCCACAGCTCGACGCGCACCGCCTGCTCCTCGTAGGCCGGGAAGATCTCCACCGTGTCGCCGCGCACGCGGAAGGTGCCGCGCTCGAAGGCGACGTCGTTGCGGCCGTACTGGATCTTCACGAGGCCGCGCAGGATCTCGTCGCGCGCGATCGTCTGGCCGGTCTTGAGGTGCACCATCTGCTCGCGGTACTGCACCGGGTCGCCGAGGCCGTAGATCGCCGAGACGGTGGCGACGATGATCACGTCCTCGCGCTCCATCAGCGAGGAGGTGGCGCGCAGCC
This sequence comes from Gemmatimonadaceae bacterium, assembly GCA_036504815.1. Classification (NCBI taxonomy): domain Bacteria; kingdom Pseudomonadati; phylum Gemmatimonadota; class Gemmatimonadia; order Gemmatimonadales; family Gemmatimonadaceae; species Gemmatimonadaceae bacterium. The sequence continues at coordinate 21,273 of DASXUN010000028.1, forward strand.
GGAGCCGGTCGATGTCCTCGTTGATCGACGCGTCCTTCTCGATGTAGGTGTCGCTCGTCGGGACGTACGCTTCCGGCTGGTAGTAGTCGTAGTACGAGATGAAGTACTCGACGGCGTTGTTCGGGAAGAACGACTTGAGCTCGCCGTAGAGCTGGGCGGCGAGCGTCTTGTTGTGCGAGAGGACGAGGGTCGGCCGCCCCGCGTTCCGGATGACGTTCGCGATCGTCATCGTCTTCCCCGACCCGGTGACGCCGAGCAGCGTCTGGAACCGGTCGCCGCGTGCGAGCCCCGCCGTCAGCTCGGCGATCGCCTTGGGCTGATCGCCGGCCGGCTCGAACGGCGCCTGCAGGTCGAAGGGGACGGAAGACATCCGTGGAATATATCGCTTCGGGCTTTGTTCGGCAGGCGTCGCCGGACGCCCGGCAGTTGCCTGGGCACCATCGGCGCCGCGGGGCGTCGAGGGTAACTCCCGCCGACGCCCCTCCCCCTCCCCTAGAAGTGAGGCAGGAGCGGGCGCTGCCAGGGGATGCCGGCGAGGAGCAGCCCCAGCGAGAGCGCGATACCGATGGCCGCGCGGCGGTGCCGCACGGTGTCATCCGGGCCGCGCCGCGCGATGATCCCCGTGACTGTCGCCACCACGACCGCGAGCAGCATCAGCGACGGGTGCTCGACGATGAAGTAGCGGATGCCCGGGTCCTTCATTGCCGCCGCCATGTCGGACATCCCGTGCCGCGTCAGCGGACTGACGCCGTAGAGCACGAGGCCGAGCAGAAACTGAAGGTGCACGGACATCGTGAAGAGCGAGAGCGCGCGCTTGGCGCCCGTCGCGTAGTCCACCCCGCCGTTGATCCCCTTGAGGGCGCGCAGGAGCGCGACGACGGCAAGGAGGAAGACCAACCAGCGGAGGAGGTTATGAAGGCCAAGGACGATTGAGGGCATGGATTCCGGATTCCGATTGAGGATCGCGACTGAGGATCGCGATTCCGATGGGGGACGGGGGAGCGGAGCGAGGGGGGGCGGTGCGAGACGAGGGTCCAGATCGTGATCCTGAATCGTAATCAGCGATCGCGATCCTCGGTCCTGATCATCCGTCCGCGGTCAGTCTTTCACGCCGGGACACTTCCGTGACGCCTTTCACCCGCCGAGCGGCGCGAATGATCTTGTCGAGGTGGACGAGGTTCTCGACCTCGACGAGGGCGGCGCCGGTCACGCGGCCGTCGGTGGACTTGAGCTCGAGCGTCTTGATGTCGGTGCCGGTGCCGCTGACGGCGGCCGCGAGGTCGGCATAGAGGCCGCGGCGGTCATTCCCCTCGATGTGCAGGCGGATGACGAAGCGTTCGCCTTCGCTCTCCTTCCAGTCGATCTCGAGCCGGCGCTCCGGTTCGTGCACGAGGAAGAGGAGGTTCGGGCAGTCGGCGCGGTGAATGCTGACGCCGCGCCCGCGCGTGACGTAGCCCACCACCTTGTCGCCCGGCACGGGCTGGCAGCACTGCGCATAGCGGACCATCAGGCCGTCGGCGCCCTGCACGCGGATGCCGCGCGAGGTGTCCGAGCGCTTCATCCGGTCGAGGAGGCGCTCGAGCGGGCTCGCCTTCACCTGGTGCTGGTCCGGGTGCTCCTCGACGTCGGGGAAGACGGCCTTCAGGATGTGCGTGATGGTGACGTCGCCCTGCGCGATGGACGCCAGCACGTGGTCGGCATCGCCGAGCTTGAGCACGTCGGCGGCCACGGCCAGCTCGTCGTCGGTGAGCTTCGCCATCTTGCGGCGGCGCAGTTCGCGGTCGAGGATCTCGCGCCCGATCTGGCGCGACGCCTTGTGCTCCTCGACGCGCAGCCACTGCCGGATGCGATGCCGCGCGCGCCCGGTGCGCACGTGCGCCAGCCAGTCGCGGCTGGGGCGCGCCGTGGGAGAGCGCGAGATCTCCACCGTCTCGGAATTGCGCAGCTCGCGCGAGAGCGGCACGATGCGCCCGTTGACCTTCGCCCCCTGCACGTGGAGGCCAAGCTCCGAGTGCACGGCAAAGGCGAAATCGATGGGCGTCGCGCCCTTGGGGAGCTGGATCACGTCCCCCTTCGGCGTGAAGACGAAGATCTCGTCCTGGTACAGGTCGAGCTTGAGGAACTCGAGGAACTGGTCGGGGGTCTCGGCGTCCAGCTGCAACTCGAGCACCTGGCGGAACCAGTGCAGCGCGCGGTCGAGGTCGTCGCCGTGCCCCTTCTCGCCCTCCTTGTATCGCCAGTGCGCGGCGATGCCATAGTCCGCCGTGCGATGCATCTCGAGGGTGCGGATCTGGATCTCGAACAGCGTGCCCCGCGGGCCGAAGACCGTCGTGTGCAGCGACTGGTAGCCGTTGGACTTGGGCTGCGCGATGTAATCCTTGATGCGCTCCTGCAGCGGTGACCAGGCGCCGTGGATGACCCCGAGGGCGTGGTAGCATTCCGGGACGCTGTCCACGAGCACGCGAATGGCGTAGAGGTCGTAGACGTCGTCGTACGACTTGTCGCCCTTCACCATCTTCTTGTGGATGGACCAGAGGTGCTTTGGGCGCCCGCTCACTTCGTGGACCACGACGCCGCTGTCCTTGAGGCGCTGCGAGAGCGGGCCGACCATCTCCTGGATGAGCGCCTCGCGATCGGCGCGCTTCTGCTGGACGAGGCGCGCCAGCGCGCGGTACTCCTCCGGCTCCAGATAGCGGAAGGCCAGGTCCTCGAGTTCGGCCTTCATCGCGGCCAGGCCGAAGCGGTGCGCGAGCGGCGCATACAGGTCGCGCGTCTCGAGGGCGATGCGGCGGCGCTTCTCCTCGGGGAGATGTTCGAGCGTCCGCATGTTGTGCAGGCGGTCGGCGAGCTTGATGAGGATGACGCGCGCGTCCTTGGCGATCGAGAGGAGGAGCTTGCGGTAGTTCTCGACCTGCCGCTCCTCGCGCGACCCCGTGGGGAGGTGGCCGATCTTCGTGACGCCGTCGACGATCTGGGCGACCTCGCGGCCGAACTCGCGCTCTACGTCCTCGCGCGTCGCGTCGGTGTCCTCGATGACGTCGTGCACGAGCGCGCTGGCGACGGTCACGGTGTCGAGCTGCAGCTCGGCGAGGATCTTGGCGACCTCGACGCAGTGCGTGACGTAGGGATCCCCGTTCCGACGGGTCTGTCCCGCGTGCGCCTTCTCGCTGAAGCGATAGGCGCGCGACAACAGGGCCGCGTCGAGCCGCTCCGGATGGGCGTCGGCGCTGAGCTCCCACTTGGGGATGATGTCGGTGAGGACGGGAGTGATCACACTACGACTGAGGATATGGAATCCGGATTACGATTGAGGATTGCGAATTCGGATTACGATTGGCGATTGCGATGGCACGGCGCGAACAACGGGGTCCACCGCAAGCGCGGCGGGACCCCGTTGGCTGGCCTCTCCCCTGAAACTGCCCCCCGGTGGCGGGGAGTCAAGGGGGCGTGGCGGCGCGCATCAAGGTGCCGGGTAGGCCCAGACGTCACTTCCCCAACCCGATCCGGTCAGGCCTGAAACAAGGATCAACCGGCGCCGCAGGACATCGTAATGCAGACCCGGAAGATACCGGGGACCCGGCGAGGTCGCGGCGGTCGGCATCGCCTGCCAGCGCACGCTCGCGTCATCGGGTCGGCTTCGTACGAAGTCCGAGGTCGTGACGAAGCCATGCAGCGTCATCCCTCCGTACCGGTACAGCGTGCCGGAGACTGGATCGTACGCCATGCCGCTGCCTCCGCGTGCATCGCTCCCGGTGTTCGGCGGAATCAAGTTCCTGAACGCGTAGGTCCGAAGGTTCAGCACCCAGAGGTCGTCATACATGCCTTCTGTCGCCCCGAGCCAACGCTGGGTGAGGAACGCGCGCGCACCGGCCGCATCGACAACCACGTTCGTCTGCGCACCGAACCGAGGCTCCGGCACCGCGCCGCTCGTCGTGATAGCCAGCCACGCGTTGGATCCGTTCCACTCCCACAGGGTGTTCCTGAAGCTGCCCCAACCATAGCCGGCGAACAGCGACAGGCGGCCGCTCACGGGGTTCATGAACGCATAGCCTTCGTAGTACTGATCCGAGTTGCCGGTCGCGCCCTCGGCGGTCCACGTGCCGCCCGTCTCGGGAATGCTGTACACCTGGCCAAGTCCGTCCCAGTAGGTGAGCAGCCGATGGCGCGCCGCATCGTAGATCAGCTTGCGATATTTGCCCATCGGCCAGCCGTTCGCGGTCAGGCGCGTCCATCTCTGGGTTCCGAGGTCGAAACGCCAGAGCGAGCCGACGGCACCGTCGGGCATTTCCGCCGCGAAGATGGCGTCGCTGGCCGCGGAGTAGGCAGACGCCGTAATGGCCGCCGGCACGGCGGATCGCGACGCCAGCAGTCGCCAGAGCGCCGGCACCGTGACGGTCGCGGTTGCCGAGACGCCTTCGCTCGTGACCGTCATGATGGCTTGTCCCGGCCCGACCGCGGTCGCGACACCTGCCGGACTGACGGTGGCGACCGCCGGAGCAGAAGTCGTCCAGATCACGTCGCGGCCATTCAGCACCGCACCGAAGCGATCGAGCAGCGTGGCCGTGAAAATCACGGTCGCACCGACGTCCAGTACGGACGCTGTCGGTGCGAGCAGAATTGTCGCCACGGGTTCGGCGCCAATCCAGCGTGTACAGGCGGAGAACTTGCTGTTGTTCGCGTCACCTCCGGGCGCCGACGTCGCCTTGCGCGACCGTATCTTGACGCCATAGGCGACCCCCGGCGTGAGTCCCGTGTACTGGTGCACGGTCTCTGTCGCCGTGGCCTTGTCCACCGTCGGCAGCATGCCTGTGTCACAGCTCACCAGCTGATAGCCGTTGGCATCGGCCACCGCGGACCAGGCGACGGTGGCGCTCCCCCCGGCAAGTCGCACCGAGAGGACGGACGGCGCGTCAAGCCGTTCATTCGCGGCCATTCGGGAACGGGCATCAGCGAGCATTGCAGTCGGGACCGCAGTCGTCGCGTCGCCCGCCGTGCAGCCGGCGAGCAGGCTGCTGCAGGCCATCAGGAATCGCAGTGAGTTTCGCACGGACCGTCTCCTTGGAGGCGTGCCAGGCGGCACAGGTGGCCGGACACGGTCCCAAGGTCGTCGGAGGAGTCAGTCCGCCGTCAACGGGCGTGAACTGACGTCGTTTTCACGGCTCGCGCGACACGTGCACCTCGACGGCGGCGATGCCGATGGGGGACTCGACGCGATATGGCGGCACGGGGCCTCGGTCCTTCCAGCAGCGCACGATCTTCCAATACGCTGCTCCCTCGAGGGCGGCCGCGCGCAGGGTATCGAGCGGCAGGTCGAGCAGGTCGTCGCCATTGCGCCACCGGGGCTCGCCGCACGTCCAGTTGGTGCTGGAGAAGATGAAGGCCGCGCGCGGCTCGGCGCCGAATGCCCAGAGCAGGAGGTAGCGCCCCGGCAGCAAGGGCGCCACTCGGCGCACCGGCACCTCGATGCGCCCCGAATCGAGCGGTGTCACGAGCGAGCGCACGGACGCGGTGTCGGTCTCCCGACGCTCCCACGTGGCGGTCGCGCCAAGGAAGACCGTCGCCGTTGTCCAGAGACTGGAATAGAGCAGGCTCACGCGCCCGACCAGCGGTTCGCCGGGGCGGACGCGCACGACCGGAACTGGACCGGAAAGCAGTTGACCGTTGATGACGCCGGAGCGCAGCCTCAGCTTCGAACCGCCGATCCACTCGTGTATCCATCGCACGCTCGTCAGGCCCTTTGCCTCGAAGTTCAGTTCCGAGGACTGGCCTTCCTTGCGACCCATACTCAATGAGTCGAAGGTCGCTTCGCCATCCACCGTCTCGGCGGTCAGCCGGCCACCGGGATTTTGCCCCGGCGCGCCACGCACGGATACTCGAAGCCCGGTGACGCGGAGTCGGCGACCGAGCCGATCGTGCACGCCGATCACCGGCGCGCGATCCATCACCTCTTCGCCGTTACTCGGGATCGGCGCCTGCACCATCACCAGCTTGGCCGGCCGGGTCAGGTACCATGCGCCGATGACGAGGAGGGCGAGGACGGCGGCGAAGGCCCAGTGGGTCCGATGGTCGCGCCCGCGGCGCGGAAGCGTGCGCCGCACCGCCGTGCGGAGGGCCAGCGTCCGCTCATCGGACAGCCCGGGCGGGAGCAGATCCACGGTGGGCACGCCCACCGCCGGCACCTCGCCGCGGCGCACCCACGCCCGCAGCACGCCGGCCACCTCGTCGTCCGACCCGGCCTGCACCAGCAACGCGATGATACGACGCATCTCGACGACGCCCACGCCCTGCTCCGCGGCGAGCGCGAGGGCCAGTCCAAGCCGCGCCGAGGCCAGCGAGGGCGCGTCGCTCTGCGCCACGATGAGGTCGGTGATCTCATCGTGCGCCGTCGCCCACCCTCCATCGGGCATGCGGCGCGCGTATCCGCGCACCTCGAGCGCCAGCAGCACCGACTCCACATTCGTCCGCTCCGCCGATACGGCTGCAGCCACAACCTCAGTCGACGGTGCGGCGCCAACGCAGAGGACCCGCAGCACCGCACGTGCCTCCACCGAGAGCTGGGCGACGCGCATGCGCGCCGCCTCGCTTGCGTCGAGCGCGGCCAGCAGCGCCGGAACGTTCGGCGCCGCCCAGTGCTCGGCGTCGATCATCAACAACTGTTTCTCCACCACGGCGTGCAGCAACTGCAGCACATGGAAGGGCACACCGCCTGCCGCGTCACGCAGCGCCGCCGCGAACGCGTCCCACCAGGCGGCATCGCCAGCACCGCCGAGCGACTGCAGCATCGCGTCCACCTGCGCCGTCGTCAGCGGCGGCAGCGACACGCGCTCCACGCCCGTTTCGCCCGCCCAGGGTTCACGCCCCGCGGTGAGCAGCAGCACCCGCGCGTCGGCCGCCAGCCGCCCCATCGCGACCAGCAGCAGGTTCAGCGATGCGCGATCCGCCCAGTGCGCGTCGTCGATCGCCAGCACCACGGACGCCTCGTGCGTGACCGCACCGAGGAGGTCCGCGAGCGCGACGGTGCGGCGACGCATCGCCTCGTCGCCCGTGGCGGTGTCGGCGTGCGCGGCGAAGACCGTCGAGGCGTCGGGTGCCATCGCCACCAGCGCCGCCATGGAACCGGGCGCCACCGCGATGCTCCCCGGCAGGCGGGCGAGTGCCGTGACGACGCTGGCGCCGAGCGCGAATGGCACGTCGCGCTCGTCACGGCGCGCACCGCACCGCACGACGCGCGCCCCGGCCGCCTGCAGGCGCGCGCACGATTCCTCGAGCAGCCGGGTCTTCCCCGTTCCCGCCAGCGCCTCCACGTGCAGATGCTGCCGCCGGCCGCGCTTCACGATCCCCCAAGCCGCCAGCACGCGCGCCAGTTGCGTCTCGCGCCCCACGAACTCGGGGGCCGACAGGGCCCCGCCGCGCTCCGGCGACGGACGGGCGACGTCGCGAACCCGCTGGAAGAGCTGCGCGGTGGCGGGTTCAGGCGGCCGGCCCTCGTTGCGCAACAGCTCCGCGAGGCGCTCGGCCTCGAGGCGCGCCGACGCGACCCCCTCGGCGGCGATCTCCGCCTCGATCAGCAGGCGCCACGACCGCTCGCGCGACGCGTCCATGTCACGCAGGCGACGCGCGTGGGGAAGCGCCGCCGCGGCGCGACCGGCCGCGAGGTCAGCGCGCGCGACGGTCTCGAGCAAGCGCGCGAAGAGCGCCGCCAGGTGCCGACGCTCGATATCGCACCACATCTCGAACTCGGCGCCGCCCGGCACCGCGAGATCGGGGATGAAGTCGCCGCGATACAACGCAATAGCCGCCGCGAAATCACCGCGATCCGCCGCCGCGACGAACTCATCGCGGTCGAAGGTCAGCGCCGCCCGCAAGATGACGAGGTCGCCATCCGAGACCAGCGCATCGTCCGGAAGGAGCCGCCGCAGCACCAGCAGGGCCTGCCGCAGGTTGGCGCGTGCCCGCTCCGGTTCGAGGTCGGACCAGAGCAGGTCGATCAAGTGCGGCCGGGTGGCCGAGTGCACGGACTGTGAACGAAGGTAGGCCAGCAGGGCGAGCGGCTTGCCCGGCCCCAGCCGGAGCACGCCCTCGGCGGAGACCAGTTCGAGGCGTCCCAGCACATGCAGCGACAGTCGCTGAGCGCCGGCTTCAGGCAGGCCGTCGGTCGGCACAGGAGGGAGCGAGTTCACGATGCGCGCAAAGTCTTCACGCCCGAGAATCTGTGGGTGCTCCCCGCATCCCGCGAGCGCGTGGCGGCGGCACGCGAATGGTGAACGAACATGCGACATCGTTCGCGCCGCGCGTCAGCCCCGCGTCAATCGACCATCGTAGGCATTGCCGCACTTCTCGACCACCCCTCTCCCCTGCACCACACCCTGCACCCCGCACCCCTCCTCCTCGCTCAAAGAAACCCCATCTCCGCAAACGACAAGTATCTCCCCCGCCCGATGATCACGTGATCGTGCACCGGGATGTCGAGCAGTCGCCCGGCCGCCACCAGCTGTTCAGTCACGCTCCGGTCGTCCGCGCTCGGCGTCGGGTCGCCGCTCGGGTGGTTGTGCACGAGGATGATGGCCGCGGCCCGTTCGGCGATGGCCTCGCGAAAGACCTCGCGGGGATGGACGAGCGAGGAATTAAGTATGCCGCGCGTCACCAGCACATCGCGCCCCAGCCGGTGCTGGGCGTCGAGGATGGCGACGTGGAACTCCTCGACCGGCAGGTCCTCCAGTGTGGGCGCGAAGGAGCGCCAGACGTCGCGCGGCGCGCGCAGTGGACGTGCCTCGCCCGGCTCCTCGCTCGCCAGCCGCCGTCCGAGTTCCAGCGCGGCGTGGATGGCCACGGCGCGCGTCGCGCCAAGCCCCGGCACCTCCGCCAGCGCGGCGAGCGGGCGATCGCCGAGGCGCCGGAGCGATCCATCGGCGCGGCTGAGCACGTCGTGGGCGAGAGTCAGCGCCGGTCGGCCGCGCGTTCCCGCGCCGATGACGAGGGCAAGCAACTCAGGCGCCGACAGCGCGCGGGCGCCGAGTGTACGGAGGCGCTCACGCGGCCGGTCGGGCGGCAGGAGCCCTTGAGGTGTGATGGCGAGAACCGTCATGCTCAACCGTATCAAGGGTCGCGCAGCGATCCGTCACCAAAACAGAGCGGCCCGGTGCGCACCATTGCACACCGGGCCGCGACGATCCGAGTCGGCGTTACGGGTCCTTGGTCGTCGACGCGGGCCGGGCCGCGCTCACCGCCTCACGCGAAGCAGCACTGCGCTCGGCCTGGGCCTGCGACGCCGCCGAGGCCGCGGCGGCCGACGAGGCGGATGCGGCGGCTGACCCCGTCGAGGATGCGTTGTTGCCGTACTGCGGCGAACCCGTGCCGCCGGCCGTTCCGGTGGTCCAGCCGCCGGAGTTGGCGCGACGCGCCCCCGAAACGCCTTCAGTGGGCACCGACCGGACGATCCACGGCACGAAGGCCTCGGACGCCGGGGTGACGTTGCCGCGCTGCAGGCCTGTCGGATCGACCGGCACGCCGACGGCGATCGTCCCCTGCGGTCCAACACCAGTCGTGCGAACGCCGCGCGCGAACGACTTGAAGCCTTCTTCGGATTCGCCGCCGCTCGGCCGATACGGGCGGTAGCCCTCTTCGGGGCGCATCGACGGGTTCACCGGTGTGGCGACCACGCCGCGGCGCAGCGGCACCGCCTGCTCCTCGACGATGGACTTCGACGGCACCTTCCGGGCCGGCAGCTGCAGCTTCTCGGTCGTGATGGTGTCGCCGCCGCCCGGCGTTCCGGTGGGCGTCGAGCCAGGCGAGTCGTAATAGTGGCGGATCGGGCAGTAGAACATGCCCGTGGCGAAGAAGTAGTCAGCCGGGATGTTGTACATGCCCGTCGGACAGTAGAACGCAATGCTCTGGCCCGCGTAGCGGTTGTACGCGTTGTTGTGATCGGTCACTTCGAGCACGTCCACGACGATGTCGTCGACCGTGCTCCCCAGCGGCATGATGGCATCCACGATGTCCGTCAGGAACGCGTCAGGGGCAATCACGGTGCTCGAGATCGCACGGAATCCCAAGGCCTGCTGCAGCCAATGTTGCGCGGCGTCCGGCGAGCCCACCTGCCGGAGCGGACGGCGCGACGCGACGAGGAGGAGCGTGCGCGTCGGGGCCAGGGACGACGCCCCCCATCCCGCCTCCGTCCCCGTCCAGCCCGTCGTGTAGTAGTACGAGATGATACGACCCTGATTGTCGACCATCCACATCGGCCGGGCGTACGGCATGGCATAGTTCCAGCCGTAATACCGATACTGCGAGCGGAACGGCCGCGAGAGGAGATATTCGCCGGGTTCCACCGGCTTGGCCGCCTGCGATGTGGTACGGGGGAAGAGCTGCTGCACGCCCTGTCCCGGAATGACTTCGAACACCGCCACATACGCCGGCTGGTCCACGAAGAAGCTCGGTTCGCTCGTTCCGTGGCGCAGCGACGCCTCGAGCGGCCGCGCCACCTGCGCGGCGGCTCCGACGGTGCACGCGGCCAGCAGGGCCGCCAACCTCAGGACTCGCATGAACCCTCCCGCTCTGGACGGGTGCGTCAGGCCTCTAACTGAAACGTTGGGGGAGGCGACCGGCGATGCAATAGGGGACCGCACCAAACCGTCGCTCTCGACGACGGGCACCCGTCCCCACGCATCGTCCTACATCGACGCCCCGTGGCACTTCTTGAACTTCTTGCCAGACCCGCAGGGGCACGGATCATTGCGCCCCACGGTGGACCAATCCTGTACCCCGGTGCCGCCAGCGGGTGCCGCGGCCAGCGCGCCGGTGAGCGTGCGCGCGCGTCCCGCGCCGACGATCATCGGGTCGGCCTTCACGATCTCGCCCTCGCCCGGTGTTTCGGACGGGCCGATGTCGAGCACCTCACCCTCCGGCACGTCCTCGGCGACGCCGAGCGCGTTGAAGCGGCGCTTCGTCTCGGGCGGCGGTGGCGGCGGCGCGGGCGGATCGTACATCAGCTGCACGCGCAGGAACCGCTCGGTGAAGGTGTGCTGGATGTCCGTCATGAGGTCCACGAACATCGTGTACGCCTCCTGCTTGTACTCCAGCAGCGGGTCCTTCTGGCCCCACGACCGGTACCCGATCGACCCGCGCAGCTGGTCGAGGTCGTACAGGTGGTCCTTCCACTTCTCGTCGAGGACGTTGAGCATCACGAGCGCAAGCACCTGGCCGGCGTGCTCGGCGAGCGTGTCCATCTTGGCGTGGAAGGCCTTCGTCCCCGCCACGCCGCCCTCGGTCTTGGCCTCGGTGATGCTCGACGGCCGCGTGCCGTCGGGCTCGAAGCACGGCACCGTCAGCAGGTAGTGCATCAGCAGGTCCTGCCGGACGAGATCGAGGTCCCACTCGAGCGAGTCGTCGAACGCCGCCAAGGTGGTCTCGATGCGGCGGCCCACGGCGGTCTCGACCATCTTGATGGCCTCGCCCTTGAGCTCCTCGCCGCCCTCGAGCGCGAACGCGCGGAGGTTGTAGATCACCTCGCGCTGCTGGTTCATGACGTCGTCGTAATCGAGCAGCCGCTTGCGGCTCTGGAAGTTCTGCAGTTCGACGCGCTTCTGGGCCTGCTCGATGGAGCGCGTGATGAGCGGATGCGTGAGCATCTCGCCCTCCTGCGCGCCGAGCCGGTCCATCAGCCGCGCGATGCGGTCCGAACCGAAGAGGCGCATCAGGTCGTCTTCGAGCGACAGGAAGAACTGCGACGCGCCCGGGTCGCCCTGGCGGCCGGCGCGGCCGCGGAGCTGGCGGTCAATGCGCCGCGACTCGTGCCGTTCGGAGCCGATGATGTGCAGGCCGCCGCACTCCGAGACGTCGATCTCCTTGCCGTCCGGGTCCTTGATGCGCGACGGCTTCGACGGGATCACGCCCTCGCCAAGCTTGATGTCGGTGCCGCGGCCGGCCATGTTCGTCGCGATCGTGACCCCGCCCGACTGGCCGGCCATCGCCACGATCTCGGCCTCGCGCTGGTGGTACTTGGCGTTCAGCACCTGGTGCTTGATGCCGGCGCGCTGGAACATGCGCGACAGCGTTTCCGACGCTTCCACGGAGGTCGTGCCGACGAGCACCGGGAAGCCGAGGTCGTGCAGGCGCCGCGTCTCCTCGACGATGGCGTTGTACTTCTCGCGGCGGGTCTTGTAGACGAGGTCGTGGCGGTCGTCACGGATGACCGGCCGGTTGGTCGGGATGACCGCGACCTCGAGCCGGTAGATCTGGAAGAATTCCGTCTCCTCCGTCTCGGCGGTGCCGGTCATGCCCGCCAGCTTCTCGTACATGCGGAAGTAGTTCTGGATGGTGATGGTGGCGAGCGTCTGCGTCTCGCCCTTCACCTGCACTCCTTCCTTGGCCTCGACCGCCTGGTGCAGTCCCTCGCTCCAGCGGCGCCCGTGCATCGTGCGGCCCGTGAACTCGTCGACGATGAGCACCTGCCCATCCTGCACGACGTAGTTCACGTCCTTCTCGTACAGCGAGTGCGCGCGCAGCAGCTGATGGATGATGTTCAGCTTCTCGCTCTTCAGCGCGTATTCGCCCTCGATCTGGCGGCGGGCCTCGAGCTTCTCCGCCCCCGTCATCTCGTGGCTGTGCTCGATGCGGTGGACCTCCGACGAGATGTCGGGGAGCACGAACTGGTCGTGGTCCGACGGACTCAGGAAGTCGACGCCGCGATCGGTGAGGTGCACGGTGTGGCCGCGCTCGTCGAGCACGAAGAGGAGATCGTCCTCGAGGTCGCGGAAGGCCTGCTTGGCCGACGGGAGCTTGCGGTCGGCGATGACCTCGAGCTCCTGCTTTTGCACGAGCATCTTGACGCCCTGTTCCTGCAGGGCCTTGAGCAGGCGCTTGTTCTTCGGGTTGCCGAGCTGCGCCTTGTAGAACGCGAGCCCGGCGCCCTGCAGGTCGCCGGCCTCCATCGCCTTCTCGCCGCGCGCCACGAGGTCGTTGGCCATCTCCGTCTGCCGCCGCACGAGGCGCATGACCGCCGCGTTGTGCTCCGCGTACTGCCCGTCGCTCTCGTTCCCCACCGGGCCGGAGATGATGAGCGGCGTGCGCGCCTCGTCGATCAGGACCGAGTCCACTTCGTCGACGATGGCGTAGACGTGCGGACGCTGCACCCGCTGCTCGGTGGCGACCACCATGTTGTCGCGCAGGTAGTCGAAGCCGAACTCGTTGTTGGTCCCGTACGTGATGTCGGCGTTGTACGCGGCCCGGCGTTCCGGCGTCCCCGGCTCGGTGTCGTCGAGGCAGGCGACGCTCAGGCCGAGATAAGTGAACAGGTGTCCCATCCACTGCGAGTCGCGCCGGGCGAGGTAGTTGTTCACCGTCACCAGGTGGGCGCCGCGCCCCGGCAGGGCGTTGAGGTAGAGCGGGAGCGTGGCCACCAGCGTCTTGCCTTCGCCGGTCGCCATCTCGGCGATCTTGCCCAGGTGCAGCTGGATGCCGCCGACGAGCTGCACCTCGTAGTGCACCATGTTCCAGTCGATTTCGCGGCCGGTGACCATGGCCTTCGTGCCCACGAGCCGCCGGGCGGCCTCGCGCACCGTGGCGAAGGCCTCGGGGAGGATTTCGTCGAGCGTGTCGCGCACGGACCGGCGGTACTGCCCCTCGAGGCCGCCGCGTCCATCGGCGCCGCTGAGTTCGTTGTCGATCGATTCGCGCTCGGCGGCATCGGCCGCCGTCTTCTTGCGCTCCTTCAGTGCGTCGATCCGGTGCGAGAGCTCCTGCGTGCGTTCCGTGATGATGCCGCGGAACTTGTCGGTCTGCGTCTTGAGCTCGTCCTCGGAGACGGACGCGAGCCGCCGCCCATGTTCCTCGATTTCCGCGAGGATTGGCCGGATGCGCTTGAGTTCCCGCTCATGTCGTGAGCCGAAGACCGTGCCCAGCAGCTTGTTGAACATGCAGTATCCTCTATCGGTACAGGCCATGCGCCGCGATGTACGCGGCCACGGCGTCAGGCACGAACCCACGAATGGAGCGTCCGGCCGCCACGCGCGCGCGGATCTCGGTGGCCGAGACGTCGACGCGCCACGTCGGCAGCGCCCGCACGCCGGTGGGGAGCGCCAACTCCTCCCCGCCCCGCGAGAGCACCACCACTTCTGCCAGCTCCCGAATGATCTCCGGTTCCCGCCACTTCGGCAGCAGGGCCGCCGCATCCATCCCAAGGAGCAGGAATAATGCCGCGTCCGGCTGTCGCGCCCGGCATGTCCGCAGCGTGTCCACCATGAACGAGACGCCGCCCCGCTCCAGTTCCAGCGCATCCACCCGGAACCGCGGGTCCCCCTGCACCGCCAGCCGCGTCATCGCCAGGCGATGCTCAGCCGGCGCCGAAGCGTCAGCCGCCTTCAGCGGCTGCTGCGCGGCCGGCACCCAGATCACCTGATCCAGCGTCAGCGACTCGACCGCATCGCCGGCCGCCAGCAGATGTCCCACGTGCGGCGGGTCAAACGTCCCGCCGAAAATGCCGATCCGCACGGTTCAGGGCGCCGGTTTGGCCGGCGCCGCCGTCGAGTCCTTGGCCGGCTTCATCCCGTCGCACGCCTTCGCGACGCCCGCGTCCTTCGGGTACAGCTCAAACAGCGTGGCGCAGACTTCGCGTGCGTCCTCGCGGTAGTTCATCGTCGGCGAGCGATACGCATTCACCATGCGGATCATCGCCTGCCGCGCCCGGTCGGTGTTGGGGTAGTTCTTGACGACGTCGCGGAAGTAGATGATGGCCGAATCGTAGGCCTTGCGGCGGAAGTAGGCGTCACCCGTGTCGAAGTCCTTGGTGGCGAACCACTCGTCGAGGCGCTTCAGCTCGGCGTCGGCCTTCGGCTTGAAGGGCGACTCCGGATACAGCGTGATGAGCAGGCGATACTGCACCTGCGCCAGCTGCCCGTATTGCGGGTCGAGCGCCGGACGGCGCCAGAGCCGCGAGTAGCTGCGCCCCGACTCGTACAGGGCGTCGTCCGCGAGCGAGTCGTCGGCAAAGTTCTCGGCGAGCTTGGTGTACTCCTGCGCCGCCAGCAGATGCTCGGAGCGCCCGGTGTGCGCCTTGGCGAGGTACCAGTGCGCGCGCGACAGCAGCGAGTCGCCGGCCGGCAGGTCGAGCGTCAGCTTCTCGAACCCCGTCACGGCGTCATCCCACTTCTTCTTGTGGAAGCGGTCGAGCGACGCGGTGTAGAGCTTCTCGCTGGTCGGATACTTGCGAAGACTGAACGCCGGCCGGCACGCCGGCAGCACGAGGGCCGCGGCAAGCAGGATGGCGGGGATGCGGAAACGGAGGGTCACGTCGGAAAGGTACCCGGAGAGGGGGCGATGGTTCGGCAGGTCAACGGCCGCGCGGCGCCATGCGCGGCGAGCCGGCCAGGGTGCGGAAGTAGTCGATGGTGCGCTGGACTCCGGTGCGGACGTCGATCTGCGGCGTCCACCCGAGCAGGGTCCGGGCGCGCGTGATGTCCGGCTTGCGCACCTTGGGGTCGTCCTCGGGGAGCGGTTCGTGCACGATGCGCGACGCGGAGCCCGTCAGCTCGACGACGATCTCGGCGAGCTGGCGCACCGTGTACTCGTCAGGGTTGCCGATGTTGCACGGATTGGCGTCACCCTTCAGGAAGAGCTGGTACAGCCCTTCCACCTCGTCCTCCACGTAACAGAACGAGCGGGTCTGCGAGCCATCGCCGTAGATGGTGATGGGCTCGCCATTGAGCGCCTGCACGATGAAGTTCGACACCACGCGGCCGTCGCGGGGACGCATGCGCGGCCCGTAGGTGTTGAAGATCCGCACGATGCGCGTATCGAGCCCGTGCGTGCGGTGATACGCCATGGTGATCGCCTCGGCGAAGCGCTTGGCCTCGTCGTAGACGCCGCGCGGGCCGATGGGATTCACGTTTCCCCAGTACGACTCGACCTGCGGATGGACGAGCGGGTCGCCGTACACCTCGCTGGTGGACGCCAGGAAGAACCGCGCCCCCTTGGCCTTGGCGATGCCCAGCGCGTTGTGCGTCCCCAGCGATCCCACCTTGAGCGTCTGGATCGGCAGCTCGAGATAATCGATGGGGCTCGCCGGCGAGGCGAAGTGCAGCACGCCGTCGAGCGGGCCGGCGACATACGTGAACTCGGAGATGTTGTGCCGCAGGAACGAGAAGCGGTCGTTCCCAATCAGGTGCGCGATGTTGTCGGGGTGGCCCGTGACGAAATTGTCGAGCCCCACCACCTCATGGCCGTCGCGCAGGAAACGGTCGCACAAGTGCGAGCCGAGAAAGCCCGCCGCGCCGGTGATGAGCACTCTCATGCGCGCTCCCGCCCGATGGAGCGATAGGTGAAGCCGAACTTCGCCATCTTCGCCGGATCGTACAGGTTGCGGCCGTCGATCAGCACCGGCGCCTTGAGCGTCGCGTGAATGCGCGCGAAATCCGGGAACCGGTATTCGTTCCAGTCGGTCACCACGACGAGCGCATCGGCGCCCTCGAGGGCGGCGTAGTTCGTCTCGGCGTAGGTGATCGTGTCGCCGAGTCGGCGCCGCGCCTCCGGCATCGCGGCCGGGTCGTGCGCGCAGACCGTGCCGCCCGACTTCAGGATGGCATCGATGAGCACCAGCGCCGGCGATTCGCGCATGTCGTCGGTGTTCGCCTTGAACGACAGCCCCCAGACGGCGATCCGCTTCCCCTGCAGCGAGCCGAGCGCCGCGGCGAGCTTGGCGCCGAGCACCGTCTTCTGGCGCGCATTCGCGGACTCGACGGCCTCGAGCACCGCGAGCGGCGCGTCGACGCGGTGCGCGGTGCGCAGCAGCGCCTGCACGTCCTTGGGGAAGCACGAACCGCCGTACCCCGGACCCGGGAAGAGGAAGGCGGACCCGATGCGCGAATCGCTGCCGATGCCCTTGCGCACGAGATCGACGTTGGCGCCGACCTTCTCGCACAATCCGGCGATCTCGTTCATGAACGAGATGCGCGTCGCGAGCATCGAGTTGGCGGCGTACTTGGTCATCTCCGCCGACGGGATGTCCATGAAGATGATCGGCTTGCCGGTGCGCACGAACGGCGCGTACAGCTCGGCCATCACCGAGCGCGCGAAGTCGCTCTCGACGCCGAGCACGACGCGGTCGGGCTTGAGGAAGTCGTCGATGGCCGCCCCTTCCTTGAGGAACTCGGGATTGGAGCAGACGTGGAACGGGAACTTCGCGTTTGCGGCCACCGCGGCGCGCACCTTCTCGGCCGTGCCGACCGGGACGGTCGATTTCGTGACGACGACGATTTCGCGCGCCATGAAGCGGCCGATGGTGTCGGCCACGGCCAGCACGTGCTTGAGGTCGGCCGAGCCGTCCTCGTCCGGCGGCGTGCCGACGGCGATAAAGACGACGTCCGCCGAAGCGACGGCCCCAGCGATGTCGATCGTGAACTTGAGGCGTCCCGCGCCCTGGTTGCGCTCGACGAGCGTGTCCAGTCCGGGTTCGTAGATCGGCAGGACGTTCTTCTTCAGTCCGTCGATCTTGGCCTGGTCAATATCGGCGCACGTGACGTTCGAGCCGGTCTCGGCGAAGCAGGCGCCGGCGACCAGGCCGACATATCCGGATCCGATGACGGTGATGTTCATCGACAGTGATGGCGGATGGCAGATGGCGGATGGCAGAACATTCGATCAGACCGCTGCGTGCTGGCGGGGAGCGTCGGGGGTGAGCGAGACGATGCGGGCCTTGCCGGGCTTGAGGCCGGCCGTGGCGTGGCGGGTGTCCACCACCAGCGAGGCGAGGTTGACCACGCGCTGGTAGTCCACCGCCTTGTGATTCGTGACGACCACCACGACGTCGGCGGCGACGAGCACTTCATCTGTCAGCGACACGCCCACCACCTCGTGCCCGTCCTCGCGGAAGCGCGGCACGTGCGGATCGTGGTACTCCACATGCGCGCCCTGCGCCTCGAGCAGCTTGATCACGTCCAGCGCCGGGCTCTCGCGCATGTCGTCGATGTCGTTCTTGTAGGCGACGCCGAGCACGAGCACGCGCGAGCCGTTGACCGCCTTCTTCACGTCGTTGAGCGCGCGGGCGACCTTCTCGACGACGTACGCCGGCATCGCGCTGTTGATCTCGCTCGCGAGGTCGATGAAGCGCGTCTTGTAGTTCAGCGTGCGCATCTTCCACGCGAGGTAGTGCGGATCGAGCGGAATGCAGTGCCCGCCGATGCCGGGGCCCGGCGTGAACTTCATGAAGCCGAACGGCTTGGTGGCCGCGGCCTCGATCACTTCCCAGACATCCACGCCCAGCCGGTCGCAGACGATCGCCATCTCGTTCACGAGCCCGATGTTGACCGACCGGAAGGTGTTCTCCAGCAGCTTCACCAGTTCCGCCGCCTCCGGCGACGACACCGGCACGGTGCGGTCGATGCACGACGAGTACAGGCGCGACGCCATGTCCGTGCAGGCCGTCGTGATGCCGCCCACGACCTTGGGCGTGTTCTTGGTGTTGTAGACCGGGTTGCCCGGATCGACGCGTTCGGGCGAGAAGGCGAGGAAGGCATCCTCGCCGATGGTCAGGCCGCGCGCTTCGAGCGCCGGCAGCAGCAGGTCGCGCGTGGTGCCGGGATAGGTCGTGCTCTCGAGCACCACGAGCATGCCCGGGTGCGCATGGCGCGCCACGGTGTCGGTGGCCGAGATCACGTACGACATGTCGGGATCGCGCGTCTTGGCGAGCGGCGTCGGCACGGCGATGGACACCGTGTCCACCTCGCCCAGCCGGGCCTCGTCGGTGGTCGCCTCGAAGCGCCCGCCCTTCACGTGCTTCGCCACCTGCGCGGCCGGCACGTCCTGGATGTGCGACTCGCCGCGCATCAGCAGGTCGCAGACGCGCTGCTGCACGTCGTACCCGATCACGTGGAATCCGGCCTCGCAGAGCTCCATCACCAGCGGGAGTCCCACGTAGCCCAGCCCCACCACGGCACAGACGGCCTGGCGGGACTCGATGCGCTGCTGCAGCCGATCGCGAATGCTCGTCATCGTTGGCCTGGCCTCGGGTTACTTGCCGAAGAAGCCGCGCACCGCCGACACGACCTCGTCGAGCTGCGCCGGCGTGAGCTCGGGGTAGATCGGGAGCGAGACGACTTCCTTCGACGCCCGCTCGGCCTCGGGACACTGCCCTTCCTTGTAGCCGAGGTAGGCGAAGCACGGCTGCAGGTGCAGCGGAAGCGGGTAGTAGACCGAATGGCCGATCCCCTTCGAGGCGAGGTGCGCCTTGAACTCATCGCGGCGCGGCACGCGGAGGGTGTACTGGTTGAAGATCGACTCGCTCACCGGCTCGGTGTACGGCGTCGTGATCTCGGCGACATCGGCGAACGCCTGGTTGTAGAACGCAGCGTTGGCGCGGCGCTTGGCGCTCCACTGCGCGAGGTGCGGAAGCTTGGCCAGCAGTGCCGCCGCCTGCAGCGCGTCGAGACGCGAGTTGTAGCCGACGATCTCGTGGATGTATGTCTTGGTGCTGCCGTGCGTGCGGAGGCGCATGAGTTCGTTGTAGAGCCCCTCGTCCTGCGTCACCACCGCGCCGCCATCGCCGTAGCCGCCCAAGTTCTTGGACGGGAAGAAGGAGAAGGTGCCGATGGTCGCCGCTTCGCCCGCCATGCGCCAGGTGCCGTCGATCTTGCGGCGCGCGCCGATGCTCTGCGCCGCGTCCTCGATCACGGGAATGTCCTTGGCCACCTTGGCCACCGCCTCGACCGCCGCCACCTGGCCGAACAGGTCGACGGGAACGACGGCCTTCGTTTTCGAGGTGATCGCCGCGCCCACCGCCGCCGGATCGATGTTGAACGTCTTCGGGTCGATGTCCACGAAGACCGGCGTGGCGCCGACGTTGTGGATGGCGCCCGCGGTCGCGAAGAAGGTGAAGGGCGACGTGACGACTTCCGTTCCGGCCACCGCCCCCACCGCGCGATACGCGATCAGCAGCGCGTCGGTGCCGCTGGCGCAGCCCACGGCATACCTGGCGTTCGACAGCTTGGCCACCTCAGCCTCGAGGTCGGCAACCGGCTTGCCGAGGATGAACGCCTGGTCATCCACGACCTTCATGATGGACGCGACGACCTCGTCGCGGATGGTCGCGTGCTGCGCGCGGAGGTCGAGCAGAGGGACGGACATGGGCGGGTATGGGAAAGGGGGAACCGGAGGTTCCCTTAATAGTTGTCGTAACCGGATAAAGTTACTTCCGGAGAGCGAGGAAGGGGAGGCACAGCGGGGTTATGGGGGCGGAACGGGGAGGGGGTAGAGGCCAGGCGAGGGGCGAGGGGATGCGGAACGAGGAGGGAGGTCACTGGCGTGCCCAGGACCTCCCTCCTCGTTCCGAATCTCGTCCCGCCTCGCCTGGCCTCTACCTCGTCCTCGTTCCGTTACAGTTGCGCCCTGAGCGGGAGGGGCACTTCCCTGCCCGTCTTCGCCGACTCGTAGATCCCGAGGATCAGCTCGAGCGACTTGCGGCCGGAGCGTCCGTCCGTGTCGGGCACCGACTCATCGCGCAGGACGGCCAGCACATTTCGGTAGTAGCCGGCGTGGCCGAAGCCGTAGACGTTGGGCGGGTTGGTGGCCGCCTGCTCGATCAGCTTGTCATCGTCGTCGTACGACTCGAACTGCCAGTGCTCGACCTTGTTCACCGCCGTGCCGCCGATCTTGACCGTCCCCTTCTCGCCGATGATGGTGATGGACCCTTCGAGGTTCCGCGGATAGGTCAGCATCGTCACTTCGAACACGCCGATGGCGCCGTTGCGGAACTTGAGGATCGCCGCGCCCGAGTCCTCGGCTTCGATGCGCCGCGCCAGCGTGGCGGTGCGCGCCATCACGCTTTCGACCGGACCCACCAGCCACTGCACCAGATCCACGTAGTGCGAGGCCTGGTTCATGAAGGCGCCGCCGTCGAACTCCCAGGTGCCGCGCCACGGCGCCTGATCGTAGTACTCCTGCGGCCGCGCCCAGCGCACCGTGGCATTGGCCATGTAGATGCGGCCGAACCGGCCGCGGTCCACGGCGCGCCGCAGCAGCTGGATCGCGGGATTGAGCCGGTTCTGCTTGACGACGAACAGCCGCACGCCCGCGTCATCGCACGCCTGCACCAGCGCATCCGCCGCCGAGAGCGAGATCGCCATCGGCTTCTCGCAGACCACGTGCTTGCCCGCCTGCGCCGCCTTGATGCCGTGCGCGGGATGCAGCCCCGACGGCGTGGCGACCACCACCACGTCACAGTCGGCCCGCTTCAGCATCTCGTCGTACGCGGTGAACCACGGCACGCCCCACTTGGCACCGGCCTCGCGCGCCCGCTCCTCGACGATATCGCACACGGCCGTGAGCGTGAGTCCCTCGAGGCCCGCGATCGCGTCGAAGTGGTTGTGCGCGATGCGCCCGCAGCCCACGAGCGCCACCTTGAAGTTGCGATCGCTCATCGGTTGCCTGCCGGCAGCGGCGTGACCTTCTCCCCCTTGCGCGCATACTCGCGCGCGCACGACGGGCACTCGAGTTGCATGATGTCCTCGCGCAGCTTCACGCCACACTCGCACATCCACCCGGTGCGCCGCGCCGGCACGCCCGTCACCAGCGCGTAGTCCGGCACGTCCTTCGCCACCACCGCGCCGGCGCCGACGAAGCAGTACCGGCCCAGGGTGACGCCGCAGACGATGGTGGCGTTCGCGCCGATGGAAGCGCCCTGCTGCACCAGCGTGCGCCGGTACTCGTGCTTGCGCGACACCGCGCTGCGCGGATTGATGACGTTGGTGAAGACCATCGACGGGCCGCAGAAGACGTCGTCCTCGAGTTCCACGCCCTCGTAGATCGAGACGTTGTTCTGGATCTTCACGTTGTCGCCGATCTTCGTGCCGTTCATCACCACCACATTCTGGCCCAGCGAGCACCGCGCGCCGATGACGGCGCCCGGCATCACGTGGCAGAAATGCCAGACCTTGGTGTCGGCGCCAAGCACCGCGCCGTCATCAACGAACGAGGATGGGTGGACCCAGGGTTTAGTCATGGCGGAAATGTGGGTGGGGCAGACGGGAGACGGAAGACGGGAGACGAGAGATCCGCCGCCATGCCCTGTCGTACTCTGTCGTACTCTGTCGTACTCTGTAGTACTCTGTCGTACTCTGTCTTACTCTGTCATACTCTGCGGCTATCCAATGTCCGCCAGCCACTCCTGCACACTGCGCACCGTCTTGGGCCGTTCGCGCAGCGTCTGGATGGCGTCGCTCGCGGCGCTCGCCGCCGAGAGCGTGGTCGTATACGGCACCCGCTGCGTGATGGCCACCTGACGCAGGGAGTAGTCGTCCTTCTGCGACCGCTTGCCGAGCGGCGTGTTGACGAGGAGGTGGATCTCCCCGTTGACCAGCAGGTCGATGCCGTTCGGACGCCCTTCGCTCACCTTCTTCACGGCGTCGCACGGCACGCCGTGCTCGCGCAGGTAGCGTGCCGTGCCGGTCGTCGCGACGAGACCGAAGCCCATCGCGTGGAACCGGCGCGCGATCTCCACGGCCTTCGGCTTGTCGTGGTCGTTGACGGTCAGCATCACCATGCCGGAAAGCGGCAGGCCGTTGCCCGCCCCCAATTCCGCCTTGGCGAACGCCATGCCGAACGAGTCGGCGATGCCCATCACCTCGCCGGTCGAGCGCATCTCGGGGCCGAGGATCGGGTCGTACTCGCGGAACTTGGTGAACGGGAAGACCGCTTCCTTGACCGCGACGTACGGCGGGATGATCTCCTTCGTATAGCCGATGTCGACCAGCTTCTCCCCGAGCATCACGCGCGCGGCCAGCGAGGCGAGCGGGACGCCGATCGTCTTCGACACGAACGGGATGGTGCGCGACGCGCGCGGATTGACCTCGAGCACGTAGACGACGCCATCCTTCACCGCGTACTGCACGTTGATGAGCCCGACCACGCCGAAGGCCTTCGCAAAGGCGACGGTGTGCGCGCGCATCTGGTCGGCGTCCTTCTCGGAGAGCTGGATGGGCGGGAGCACGCAGGCGGAGTCGCCGGAGTGGATGCCGGCGTCCTCGATGTGGTGCATCACGCCGCCGATGACCACCGTCTCGCCGTCGCTCAGCGCGTCGACGTCCGCTTCCCAGGCGTCCTCCAGGAAGCTGTCGATGAGCACCGGGCGATCCTCCGAGACGCGGACGGCGCGCTGGAAGTAGTCGCGCAGGGCGGGCTCGTCATAGACGATTTCCATCGCGCGCCCGCCGAGGACGTAGCTGGGGCGCAGCAGCACCGGATACCCGATGCGCTTGGCAATCTCCACCGCGGCGTCGACGCTCGTCGCCGTCCCGTTGGGTGGCTGGGCGACGCCGAGATTGCGCGCCACCTCCTCGAACCGCCGGCGGTCTTCCGCGGCGTCAATCGAATCGGGCGAGGTGCCGAGGATCTTCACCCCCGCCGCCTCGAGGCCGCGCGTCAGCTTCAGCGGCGTCTGGCCGCCCAGCTGCACGATGACGCCGATCGGCTGCTCGCGCTCGACGATCTCGAGCACGTGCTCCAGCGTGAGCGGCTCGAAATAGAGCTTGTCGCTGGTGTCGTAGTCGGTGGAGACGGTCTCGGGGTTCGAGTTGATCATGATCGTCTCGTACCCCTGCTCGCGCAGCGCCATGACGGCGCGCACGCAGCAGTAGTCGAACTCCACGCCCTGCCCGATGCGGTTGGGCCCCGACCCGAGGATGATCACCGACTTGCGGCCGGTGCGCGGCGCCTCGGTCTCCTCGTCCCACGTGCTGTACAGGTACGGCGTGCTCGACGGGAACTCGCCGGCGCAGGTGTCCACCATCTTGTAGACGGGGCGGATGCCGGCCTTCCACCGGCGCGCCCGGACGTCGGCTTCCTTCTCGCCGCGCAGGCGCGCGAGCTGGGCGTCGGCAAAGCCCATCTGCTTCATCCGCTTCAGCACGCCCTCGCTCACCGTCCGCAGCGCCGCGTACTCGCGCTCGGCGTCCACCAGCTCCTGCATCTGCGCCAGGAACCAGGGATCGATGAAGGTGATCTCGTGCAGCTCGGCGAGGCTCATCCCGGCGAGGATCGCCCGCTTCACCTGGAAGATGCGCTCCGGCGTCGGTAGCTGCAGCGCGGCGCGCAGCGCGTCGATGGAGTCGTCGGGCAGGCGGTCGTCGATGAGCCGATCCCCGATGTCCCATCCCTGGCGGCCGTTCTCCAGCGCGCGCAGCCCCTTCTGGAAGGCCTCCTTGAAGGTGCGGCCGATCGCCATCGACTCGCCGACGCTCTTCATCTGCGTCGTGAGCCCCGGGTTGGCCCCCGGGAACTTCTCGAAGGCGAAGCGCGGGCACTTCACCACCACGTAGTCGAGCACCGGCTCGAACGAGGCCGGCGTCGTCTTCGTGATGTCGTTGGGGAGCTCGTCCAGGCGATAGCCGACGGCGAGCTTCGTGCCGATCTTCGCGATCGCGAAGCCGGTCGCCTTGGAGGCGAGCGCCGACGAGCGCGAGACGCGCGGGTTCATCTCGATGACGATGAGCTCGCCGTTGGCCGGGTTGAGCGCGAACTGGATGTTGCAGCCGCCGGCGTCCACGCCGATCTCGCGGATCACCTTGATGGCCGCGTCGCGCATCAGCTGGTACTCGCGGTCGGTGAGCGTCATCGCCGGCGCGACGGTGATGGAGTCGCCGGTGTGCACGCCCATCGGGTCGAGGTTCTCGATGGAGCAGATGATGACGACGTTGTCGTCCTTGTCGCGCATCACCTCCAGCTCGAACTCCTTCCAGCCGATGAGCGAGCGCTCGATGAGCACCTGCGAGATGGGCGACTCGTCGAGGCCGCGGCGGCAGGTGGCCTTGAACTCGATCAGGTTGTAGGCGACGCCGCCGCCCGAGCCGCCGAGCGTGAAGGCGGGACGGATGATGGCCGGGAAGCCGGTGAACTCGAGGATCTCGAGCGCCTCCTCCATCGTCGTCGCGATGCGCCCCTGCGGGCACTTGAGCCCGATCTTCTCCATCGCCTCGCCGAAGAGCTTGCGGTCCTCGGCCACCGCGATGGCGCGCGCGTTGGCGCCGATCAGCTCGACCCCGTACTTGGCGAGCACGCCGTTCTCGTGCAGGGCCATCGCCACGTTGAGCGCCGTCTGGCCGCCCATCGTCGGCAGGAGCGCGTCGGGGCGCTCGCGCGCGATGATCAGCTCGACGAACTCCGGCGTCACCGGCTCGATGTAGGTGCGATCGGCGACCTCCGGATCGGTCATGATGGTCGCCGGGTTCGAGTTGACGAGGATGACCTCGTACCCCTCCTCGCGCAGCGCCTTGGCGGCCTGCGTGCCGGAGTAGTCGAACTCGGCGGCCTGCCCGATGACGATGGGGCCGGACCCGATGAGCAGGATGCGATGGATGTCAGTGCGACGCGGCATTCAACAGGTCGTCGATGATGTCCGTGCGGGACCGGCGGGGAGTCCATCCGGTCGCGGTACGAAGTTTCGAGTTGTCGCCCACGAGCCACGGCACGTCCACGGCGCGGCGGAGGGCGGGATCGCTCACGAGCTCGGCGTCGACGCCGGCCCGCGCGCACACCTCGCGGGCGAGGGCCTCGACGGTCACGCCGGTGCCTGAGCACACGTTGTAGACCTCGCCGGGAACGCCGTGGCTCGCGAGTGAAAGATAGGCGGTCGCAACGTCCTCCGCGTGCAGGAAGTCGCGGGTGGTGTGGCCGTTCCCGATCTTCAGCGACCGCGGCGCCGGCGCGTGTTTCGCGGCCAGCACACGGTCCACGAGGGCGGGAATCAGGAAATGCCGCGCCTGGCCCGGGCCCGAATGGTTGAACGAGCGGGTGCAGGTGACGCGCAGGCCGTCGGCGCGCGCCGCCTCGAGCGCGAAGACTTCCTGCGCCCCCTTGCTCGCGGCATAGATGGTGCGCGGATGGCACGCCGCCGTCTCCGGCAGCGGCCCCGCTTTCGCCTCGTGCGCGCCATACTGCTCGGCGCTGCCCACGATCACGATGGCCGGGTCGAGCGCGCCCGCCGCGCGGCGGCGGCGGATGTCGGCGAGCATCACCACGGCGCTCATGACGTTGGTCTCGCAGACGTTCACTGGCTCCTCGCGCGCCGTCGGCACGAAGGAGATGCCCGCGAGGTGGAAGACGGCGTCCGGCGTCGACGCGTCGAGCACCTCGGCGACGGCATCCACGGCGCGCAGGTCGGTGGAGATCCAGCGCACCGCGCGGCGCTCGTCGTCGGTGAGGGCGCCGTGCGGGGCGGGACCGGTGAGCGAGGCGCCGGTCACCTCCCATCCGTCGCGGAGGAGCGCCCGGCACAGCCACTGCCCTGCGAAGCCGGCGGCGCCGGTAACGAGGGCGCGCTTCACGTCAGCCGGCCACGCGATGCCGCGCCAGGTCGGCGTCCACCATCATCCGGACCAGCCCGTGGAAGTCCACGGTGGGCGTCCAGCCCAGCTGCTCGCGCGCCTTCGACGGATCGGCCACCAGTAGTTCCACCTCGGCGGGGCGCATGAACCGCGGATCCACCTTCACATGGTCGTGCCAGTCGAGCCCCGCGTGGGCGAACGCCACCTCGCAGAGTTGCTGCACGGTCCAGGTATGCCCCGTCCCGACGACATAGTCCCCGGGCTCGTCCTGCTGCAGCATACGCCACATCGCGTCCACGTAGTCGCCGGCGAAGCCCCAGTCGCGGCGCGCCGTCAGCGTGCCAAGGACGACCTCGCGGGCGGTCCCCAGCTTGATGCGCGCCACCGCGTCGGTGACCTTGCGCGTCACGAACTCGAGGCCGCGGCGCGGGCTCTCGTGGTTGAAGAGGATGCCGCTCACCGCGTAGAGCCCGAAGGACTCGCGGTAGTTCACCGTGATCCAGTGGCCATACACCTTGGCCACGCCATACGGCGACCGCGGATAGAGCGGCGTGTTCTCGCGCTGCGGCGTCTCCTGCACCATGCCGAACATCTCGGACGAGCTGGCCTGATAGAAGCGCGCCTTGGGGCAGGCCCGCTTCATCGCCTCGAGCATGCGCGTCACGCCGAGGGCCGTGAACTCGCCCGTCAGCACCGGCTGCGTCCACGACGTGGCGACGAAGCTCTGCGCGGCCAGGTTGTAGATCTCATCGGGCTTCACCGCATCCATCACGTCGACCAGCGACGTCTGGTCGAGCAGGTCCGCCGAGTGCAGCTCCACGCGATCGATGAGGTGCTCGATCCGCTCGTACGGCGTCGTCGACGAGCGGCGGACGATCCCCACCACGCGGTAGCCCTTCGCGAGGAGAAGTTCGGCCAGGTAGGAACCATCTTGGCCGGTGATGCCGGTGATCAGCGCGGTAGGCATTTAGGAGATCGGATGGCGAAAGGCGGATGGCAGACGGCGGATGACGGATGGCGGATGGCAGCGCAACCTGGTGGCGGCCTCTGCAGATGAATGTACCATCTGCCAACGGCCATCAGCCATCTGCCATCGCCCGTTGGGCCTCACATGAAGAAGGGAGCCCTCTGGGGCTCCCCTCTCACTACCCCAACGAGAAGCGCGACCGCGCGCTTAAGCGACCGCCGCCTTCCCGCGCGGGGCGCGGCGCACCTTGTTGGCGTGCAGGCAGCGGGTGCACACCTTGACCTTGGTGATCTTCCCTTCGTGGACCACGCGGACGACCTGGAGGTTGGGCTTCCAGGTGCGGCGGGTCTTGTTGTTGGCGTGCGAGACGTTGTTGCCGAAGGCGATTCCCTTCTCGCAGACGTAGCACTTGTTGCGGGCGATGGGCATGGCTCAGTTCTCCACGATCTCGATGCGCGCCATGTCCGCGCCGTCGCCCTTGCGATGGCCCGTCTTGAGGATGCGCGTGTACCCGCCCGCGCGCTTGGCCATCTTCGGACCGACTTCCTGGAACAGCTTGTCGGCGGCCCCGCGCTTGTGGACGTGCTTTCCGGCCTCGCGGCGCGCGTGCAGCGTGCCGGCCTTGGCCTTGGTGATCAGCTTCTCGACGAACGGCCGCAGCTCCTTGGCCTTCGCTTCGGTCGTTTCGATCGCGCCGCTCTCGATGAGAGAGGTCGCGAGGTTGCGCAGAAGCGCGAGCTTCTGCTCGCTGGTCCGGCGCAGCTGCCGGCCTGCCTTACGGTGACGCATCGGGTGTTACTCCTCTTCTTCGTCGTCGGGCGCGTTGGCCGCGGCCCGGCTCGGCGGCGTGCCCCAGTCCGTGACCCGGACGCCGTCGCCACTGTCCTCGAACTTCATCCCGAAGTTCAACCCTTCACGCTCGAGCAGGTCCGCGATCTCCTGGAGCGACTTCTTGCCAAAGTTCTTGACCTGAATGATCTGCCCTTCCGTCTGCCGGACGAGATCGCCGAGCGAACGGATGTTGGAATTCTTCAGGGAGTTGACCGACCGCACCGAGAGCTCGAGCGCGTCGATGGAGGTCGACAGCAGCTGGGCGAGACGCTGGGCGTCGGACGTGCCGTCGCCGGCGATGGCCGCGCTGTGCGACCCGAAGCCGGCGAAGTACTGGAAGTGCGTCTGCGCGAGGGCGGCGGCGTAGCTGACCGCCTCCTCCGGCGACACCGTGCCGTTCGTCTCGACCGTGAGGACGAGGCGATCGTAGTCGGTGCGCTGGCCGACGCGGGTCTCGCTGACGTGGAAGTTCACGCGGCGGACCGGCGAGTAGATGGAGTCGATGCGGACGAGGTCCACCGGGAGCGACCGGTCGGCCGGGTGCTGCTCGGCCTCGAGGTAGCCGCGCCCCTTGTTCACGTACAGCTCGACCGTGATGTCGCGGTCGTCCTGCATGGTGAACAGGTGATGCCTGGGGTTGACGACCTTCACGCCCCCCTGGTCCTCGATGTCGCCCGCGACCACCGCCCCGGCCTTGGTGCAGTTGATGCGGAGCACCGTCTCCTCGAGGTCGCTCGCCAGCGAGAGCGTGAGCGTCTTGAGGTTGCCGATGATCTGGTGGACGTCCTCGACGACGCCCTGGATGGTCTGGTGCTCGTGGAGCACGCCATCGATGCGGAAGCCCCACACCGCGGAGCCGCGCAGCGACGACAGCAGCATGCGGCGCATCGCGTTGCCGAGCGTGTGCCCGTAGCCGCGTTCGAGCGGCTGCAGGCGGAACTCGGCGATGTTCGGGTTGTCGTCGCGCTTCGTCATCTCAACGAGCTGCGGCCGCACCAACCCGCGCAAATCAATAGTCTGAGCCATACGTCCGTGAGATCCGTGATGTGGTCAGGCGGCGATCAGTTCGCCGCCTACGCCCTGCCTCGCCCCTGACGCGCGGCAGGCCCGTGTAACAGTCAGGGTAGACCAGGTGGTGCGGGCACGGGCACGGGCACGGAACAGCTGCCAGCCCCCGGGCGTCGCACCGCCGTTACTTCGAGTACAACTCCACGACCAGCTGCTCCTGCGCCGCGATCGGGATGGACGCGCGCTGCGGACGCTCGAGCATGCGGCCGCTGAACGAATCCTTGTCCACGGCCAGCCAGCTCGGGACCTGGCCGCGGGCGGCCTGCTCGAGCGAGGCGACCACCGCACCGAAGGCGCGGGCGTGCTGACGGACGCGGATCTCCTCGCCCGGCTGCACCTGGTACGACGGGATATCGACGGACTTGCCGTTGATCTCGACGTGGCGGTGACGGATGAGCTGGCGCGCCGCCTTGCGGCTGGCGGCGAAGCCCATGCGGTACACCATGTTGTCGAGACGGCTTTCGAGCGCGGCCAGCAGGTTGTGGCCGGTGATGCCCGGGAGCGACGACACCTTCTCGAAGGTGTTGCGGAACTGCCGCTCGCTCACGCCGTACATGCGCTTGATCTTCTGCTTCTCACGCAGCTGCTTGGCGTATTCCGACACCTTGCGGCGACGCGACGTGTTCTGCCCGTGCTGGCCCGGCGCGTACGGCCGGCGCTCCACGGGGCACTTCTCGGTGAAGCACTTCGTGCCCTTCAGGAACAGCTTCGTGCTCTCACGCCGGCACTGCCGGCAGCTGGGACCCGTATACCGCATGGGTTAGACCCTCCGGCGCTTCGGCGGACGGCAGCCGTTGTGCGGAATCGGCGTGACGTCCTTGATCGACTTGACGGTGAGTCCGGCGGCAGCGAGCGCCTGGATCGCGGACTCGCGTCCCGACCCCGGCCCCTGCACCCGGACGTGCACCTTGCGGACGCCGGCGGTCAACGCCTCGCGCGCGCACTGCTCGGCGGCGACCGTCGCCGCGAACGGGGTGCTCTTCTTGGAGCCCTTGAACCCGGCCTTGCCGGCCGAGCCCCACGACACCGCGTTCCCGTGGGAATCGGTGATCGTGATGAGGGTGTTGTTGAACGTGGCGCTGATGTGGGCGACGCCTTCCGCCTCCACCACGCGCTTGGTCTTCTTGCCTGTAGCCATTACTTGGTCACCTTCTTCTTGCCGGCGATCGCGCGACGCGGACCCTTCTTGGTGCGCGCGTTGGTGTGCGTCCGCTGCCCGCGGACGGGCAGCCCGCGACGGTGGCGGATGCCGCGATACGACCCGATGTCCATCAATCGCTTGATGTTCATCGCGATCTCGGTGCGCAGGGCACCTTCGACGCGGTAGTTCTTTTCAATCTCCTGACGGAGCTTGTTGACGTCGGCGTCGTTGAGGTCCTTCACCCGGATGTCCGGGGAGACGCCCGCCGCCTCGAGGATGCGGCGCGCCACGGCGCGGCCGATGCCATAGATGTACGTCAGGCCAATATCCACGCGCTTTTCGCGCGGCAGGTCGACGCCAGAAATTCGAGCCATAGTCGGTTAACCCTGCCGCTGCTTGTGCTTGGGATTGCGCTTGCAGATGATGCGAGTCACGCCGTCGCGCTTCACGACCTTGCAGTGCTCACAAATCGGCTTCACGCTGCTTCGAACTTTCACGCGAACTCCCGGTGGTGATTTTTGGGACAGACTGGAAGCGTAACCGGTTGGGAGAGCGAATACAAGCGGGGCCCTTGACTTTTTTTTGGTGCTGACGTGTACGGGAATGGATCCGCATGGTTTCGGCGGATATTCGGGTCAAACGATTGAGGATTGGGAATTCGGAACGGGATCCAGGATTCCGATTCGGGACGGCGACTAGCGATGGCGCTTCGACCCGCGTCCCGTGGCTACCGAGGCGAGCGCAACGGAGCGGGCGACCATCGCCGCGATCGCCCGGCGCGGAATGCGCGTGCCTCGAGGGAAGTCGGCGGCGGCCGTTTGCGTCATCCGGCGTGCAATTCCCCGAGCACCATCCGCATCGCCGAGGGCGGGTCGTCGGCTGCCGTTACCGTGCGGCCGATTACCACGTACGACGCGCCCGCCTTGGCCGCCTCGCGCGGAGTCATGACCCGCGCCTGATCGTGGGCGGGCGCGCCGCCGAGACGAATGCCGGGCACCAGCGTGCGCAACGCTTCACCGTGCACGGCGCGGACCGCCGAGACTTCCGTGCCGGCGCAGACGATCCCGTGCGCGCCGGCCTGGGCCGCCAGCCCGGCCAGGCGCAGCACCTCCACGCCGACGCTCTCAACCGTGTGTCCCCGCGAGGCTTCCAGGTCGCCTTGCGTCATCGAGGTCAGCACCGTCACCGCGAGAATGCCCGTCGACCCGCCCGCTCCCTCGACCGCCGCGCGGAGCATCGGCGCGCCTCCCACCGCGTGCACCGTGAGCAACTCGACGCCGAGCGATGCGGCGCTCTGCGCCGCCCCACGCACCGTGTTGGGGATGTCGTGCAGCTTGAGGTCGAGGAAGACCCGCTTCCCCGCCCCACGCAGCCACTCGACGACGCGCGGCCCTTCGGCCGTGTACAGCTGCAGCCCCACCTTGTAGAAATCCGCGCTCGCGCCGAGCCGCTCCACCAGCGCATGCGCGGCGGCCATCGTGGGTACGTCGAGCGCGACGATGGCAGACGGCGGACGGGAGACGAGAGACGAGAGAGTCACGACGTGGGCCACTCCAGGGTGCCGCGCAGGCTATCCACGTGCGATACCCCATGCGCGTCGCACCAGCGGGCGAGGTCGCCGACGATGCGCTCGGCGGTGCGCGGATCGGCCATCGACGCGGTGCCGAGTGCCACCAGCGAGGCGCCGGCGATGATGAGCTGGAGGACGTGCGCCGCGGAGCTCACGCCGCCGGTTCCGATCACGGGCGTGCCGGGCAGCGCCTGCGTCACGCGCCGCACCGCGAGCGCCGCGATCGGCAGCAGCGCCGGCCCGCTCACGCCGCCGCTTCCGAAGCCGAGCACGGGGCGCCGCGATTCGACGTCCACCACCAGGCCCGGCATGGTGTTGAACAGCGTCACGCCGGTGGCGCCGTTGTCGACCGCCGTCCGCGCCGTGGCCACCACGTCGGGGAGCGTGGGCGACAGCTTGACGAAGAGCGGCTTGGCCGTCGCCGAGCGGGCGCGCGACACGAGGGCGCCCAACGCCTCCGGGTCCGCGCCGAACTCGAGCCCACCCTTCCTGGTATTCGGGCAGCTGACGTTCAGCTCGAAGCCGTGCAATCCCGCCGATGCGTCGAGTCCGGCCACCACCTCGGCGTAATCCTCGATGGCGCGCCCGACCACGTTCACGAAGACGCGGGGCTGACGGACGTTCGCCGCGATCCACGGCATCGCCTCGACGCGCACGGCCTCGAGCCCGGGATTGGCGAGGCCCACGGCGTTGATCATCCCGCCGTCAAAGTCCCAGACGCGTGGCGCGGCGTTGCCGTGCCGCGGCTCCGGACTCACCGCCTTCGTCACGAATCCGCCCAGCCGCTCGAGTTCCACGATGCCCGCCAACTCGCGCCCGTACCCTGCCGTGCCGGAGGCGAGCAGCACCGGATTGGTGAACTCCAGCCCCGCCACCGTCGTGCGCAGCGCAGCGGTCATGGGATCGCTCCTGCCGCAGGGGCCTTCGGGGCTGGCTTCTTCACGGGACGGATGGGTCGCTTGGTGGTGGCCGGCGAGCGGCCGGCGCGCAGCTGCGCCAGTGAATCGGCAAACTGCATCGCCACTTCCTTCCACGCAACGCGCAGCGTCGCTTCGGAGACCTCCCACGCCGGAAGATCGCCGGGGCTTCCGCCGTCGAGCGCGACGGCCCACGGCGATCGTGGATAGCGCTCGCGGAGGCGCTCATGCATCGCGGGCGCCGAGTCGGGTTCGAGAACGGCGGCGCTGTAGAGCCCGCGCGGCGCCATCAGCGCGCCCTGCAGCTGCTGGTCGATGCGGCGGAAAAGCTGGAAGGCCAGGCGCGGCGCGCGCAGTGAGTCGCGCGCGATCTCGGCGGCGAGGTAGAGCGACGCGCCGGACGCGTCCTTGCGTCCCGCCAGGAGTTCGAGCAGCAGCAGGTTGTCGTCGAGCCGGCGCTGGAGCGATGACGCGCGTCCCGTCGTGGCGCCGCGTCGGACCGCCGCGGCAACGTCCTCGAGGTGAGAAAGCGGCGCCAGCGAGATCAGCGTGAGCCGAGCCACGGCCTCCGCCTCGGCGACGCTGTCCACCGCCAGGCGGCGCGCCGCCACGAGATGCGACCGCGCCGCGGCATCATGGCCATCAGCAATCTGGAGATCGGCCGCGAACATCCGCAGCGCCAGCATGTCCGGCGCGTGCGTGCCGGCGGACTGATACCGGGCCACGAGTCGTTCCACCGCATCACGCTCCCCGGCGAGCCAGAGCGCGCGAAGCATCGGCGTGAGGTCGGGTCGCACGTCTCCCCGAGCGGCGCGCAGGGTGAGCAGCGACTCCGCCACCGCGTACTGCCTGGCCGCCAGCGAGGCCTGCGCCAGTTCCCACTGTGCGGCGCCGGCGTCGAGCGGACCCAGCACGCGCCGCGCGCGGTCCGCGTCACCAAGGGCGATGGCGGCGCGGGCCGCCCAGAGCGCCGCCTGGGGCCGGAGATCGCGCTGGCCCGCGGCGGCAAGCGGCTCGAGCACCGCGAGCGCCGCCAGCGGACGGGCCGCGCGCACTTCGCACACGCCCTGCGCGACGAGCAGTTGTTCGCGCGACAATGCGTTCTTCGTCGGATGCGCGAGCGCCTCCGCGAGTCGCGGCCGGGCCGCGGCGCAGTCGCCGCCCAGCGCGGCGGCGCGGGCCGCGATGCCGACGGCCTCGGGGCGCCAGCGCGAACGCGGATACCGGACGAGCACGGTTTCGGCCTTCGCCGCGGCGGCGGCGTATCGCGTGCCGGCCTCGCTCTCGCGCCCCTGACGCGCCAGGCGGTCGCCGGCGGTCAGCTCGGCCTTGGCGTTGTAGAGGCCGTTGTAGTACGCGCAGGCCGTGACGGATGGCAGAAGGCAGAGGGCGGATGGCAGCACGAGACGCCGAAGCGCCGCGCGCACGCGGCCAGTCGCGGGAGCCGGTCGCCGGGTGCGACGGCGGCGCGCCACGTTCATCGCCCGCCGCCGACGCCGATGCGCTGCTGGTAGCGCGCGAGATACTCGGCGGCCGCGTCGGCGATCGCGGCGGCGAGCGTGCGCTGGCCCGACTCGGAACTCATGAAGGCGGCATCGGCGGTGTTCGTGCCGAATCCGATCTCGACGAGCACGGCGGGCATGTACGCCTTCACCAGCACGCGGAATCCGGCCTGCTTCACGCCGCGACTCGGCCCGGGATGCACCCGGCGCAGCGCGGCCTGCACGCTCTCGGCCAGGTCATTCGACTCGCGCAGGTGTTCGTTCTGCGCCATGTCGTTGATGATGAAGCCCAGCGGATCGTCCCTGGGCGCGTCGGCTTCGGTCTCGAAGCGCACGACCTCGTTTTCCATCTGCGCCACGCGGCGTTCGTCCTCGGTCTTCGCTTCGGCCAGGAAGTACGTCTCGAAGCCGCGCGCCGCGTGCGGCTCGCGCCAGTGCGGATTGGCGGCGTTGACGTGCACCGAGATGAACAGGTCGCCCTTGCTGCGATTCGCGATGCGGCCGCGGTCATCGAGGGCGATGAGCGTGTCGGTGCGTCGCGTCATCACCACGGCGTAGCCGCGGCGCTCGAGTTCCTGTTCCAGCTGCAGCGACACGCCGAGCGTCACGTCCTTCTCACGCACGAGGGTGCGATCGGGGCTCCAGCCGCGCATCCCGGGATCGCGGCCGCCGTGTCCAGCATCCACGACGATCACGCGCCGCCGGGCCGGACGGGCGGGCGCGGCCGGCGACCTGGGCGGGACGGGCGCGACGGCGATGGCGTCCGGGTTGGGCGAGAGCAGCCGCTTCGCCGGATCCCACTGCAGCCGGGCTCCGGCGCGCGGAGCAATCTCGGTGAAGAACTGCACCGGAACGTCGAGCCGGCCATCACGCTCGCGCGCGGCCGCCACCAACGAGTAGAGTCGGCCGCCGGACAGCGCGAAGGGCGCGCGGTCGGCGAGTTCGAAAACGACACCCGCGAAGCTGACCAGGTACCGGTGGTTCGGCAGGCGCTGGACACGACCGCCGAGAACGCCGACGGTCGCCTCGGCGCCGACGAACGTCGCATTCGCTTCGGTGCGCACCGGAATGGCGGAATCGCGGCCGCTGACCAGGATGCGCAGCGAATCGGGCGGGCCGAGCAGGGCCGCGGCGAGGAGCAGCGCGACCATCAGCGCGTGCTCCGCAGCGCGCGCTCCACGTCCCGCTTGGCGTCGCGATCCTTCAGGTCCGCCCGCTTGTCATGCAGCTTCTTGCCGCGTCCGACGGCGATGACCACCTTGGCGCGGCCGCGGCGGAAGACCATCTCGAGCGGAATGATGGTCAGCCCCTTCCGCTCCACCGCCCCGATGAGCCGGCGCAGCTCGCTGGCGTGCAACAGCAGCTTGCGCGTGCGCGTGGGTTCGTGGTTCCAGGCCGTGCCCTTTTCATACGGGGCGATGTGGAGATTGAGGAGCCAGAGCTCGCCATCCTTCACGATCCCGTAGGCGTCCGAGAGGTTCGCCTTGCCGTTGCGCAGCGACTTGACCTCGGTGCCCAGCAGCACGAGCCCCGCCTCGTAGGTCTCGAGGATCTCATAGTCGTGGCGCGCGCGCTTGTTGCGGGCGATCGACTCGGTGTCGGCGGGCGGCTTGGACAAGGGCGGTGATGCGAAGGGAGGGCAACAGGAGAAATCTACACCACGGGCGTGGACAGGTCCCCGCGTGGCCGACGCGGTACCCCGGAGAAGGACGAATATCGGGGTCGGCGGGTCTCCGACGCCTTGATTCACCCCGTCGGCGCGAATACGTTTCTGCTCCCTGCCGAAGTGGTGGAATTGGTAGACGCGCTGCGTTCAGGGCGCAGTGGGCTTACGCCCGTCCGGGTTCGAGTCCCGGCTTCGGCACTCAAAGACAGAGAAGGACAGAAGAGCACAGAAAACGACAGAGGGCGGCGCCTTGGCGCCGCCCTTCGTCATTTCCGGGATCGGCCGCCCGGGACTCTGCGCTACGGCGCGGGCGGCACTTCCGAGGGGCGCTTGTCTTCTGGCAGGTCGGGCGCGCCCCCGTACACGTCACGCAGCGCGTCGCCGGCCTCGGCGAGGTAGCTCTCCATCAGGCCGATGGCGC
Source organism: Gemmatimonadaceae bacterium (assembly GCA_036504815.1). Taxonomy (NCBI): domain Bacteria; kingdom Pseudomonadati; phylum Gemmatimonadota; class Gemmatimonadia; order Gemmatimonadales; family Gemmatimonadaceae; species Gemmatimonadaceae bacterium. Next base: position 57,659 of record DASXUN010000028.1, read on the forward strand.
GGTTGAGCGGCGAGCCGGCGGTGCGCGCGGAGTCCGAGGCGAACGCCAGCAGCATGCGCCCGAGCTTGTCGGCGGGACCAATGGTGCCGCCGCGCGATTGCAGCGCTTCACGATAGGTGGTCACGCGATCGTTGAACTGCCGCTCGGCGAGCAAACGCCGCTCGGGCGCAACGTGCGGATCGATAGCGAAGGCGGTCGACATGGCGGTGGCGATGTCGGAGGCCGTCCGATCGTCCAGCGCGTCGCGCTGCGCCGCGATGAGGCCCAGCGCGCGGCGCGCGTAGCGCAGTTCCCAGCGCGCGTGATCCACATCGCCACCCGCGGCGGACTCGGCGAGCCACAGGACGTCGGCTTCGCGCGGCTCCGCGAAGAGGCGGGCCACCACCGATTCGGCCCGGAGCCGCCGCCGGCGGCCTGCGAGCAGCGCGCCAATGAAGGGAATGCCGGACATGGACTACTGGAGGACCGGAAGTCCGACGCGCTGGCGCACCAGGCGCTCCTCCTCGAGGAGGTCGGAGAGCCGGACGCCCTCGAGCACCTCGTCGATGCGCCGCTGCAGCATCTGCCAGACGGGGCGTATGGAGCAGTCGTGCGAGGCCGCGCAGCGCGCGTCACTCACCGGATGCGCGTCGCACTGGAGTTGGAACGTGACCAGCTCCGACGCGTTCAGGATCTCGCGCAGGGTGATCTCGCCGGCCGGACGCGCCAGCGCATAGCCGCCGCGCGAGCCGCGCGAACTGGTGACGATGCCGGCGCGCCGCAGGCGCAGCAGGATCTGTTCCGCATAGTCGGGGGGCAGTTGCTCGCGCTCCGCGATCTCCCGCCCGCTGACGAGCCCGTCATCCGTGCGCCGCGCGAGGTGCAGCGCGCAGATGACGCCGTATTCGGCCCACGTCGTGATGCGCATGAGGGGAGATTATCGCGCCAACCGACGCGCAGGAAGAGGCAGGACCGCCCGCGTTACGGCGCCTGCGGCGTCGGAACGTCGAACGTCGAGATGAAGTCGAAGTAGCCGCCACGGGCGACGGGCGCCACATAGGTGCGGACGCGCGCCGCACTCCAGGCCTTGGTCTTCGCCGCGGTCCACGCCGAGATGAATCGCGCCGGGATCGAGTCGGTGCCGTCGTCCTTGAACTGGCAGGAGATCTGCGTGTTCAGGGTGTCGGCGTTGACGGCGCCGTACCGGAAGGCAAAGGCCACGGTGCCATTCAGGTCCTGTCCCGCATTCCACCGCAGGTCGAGCCGCGTACCCACCGCCGGTGTTCCGAACTCGGCCACCGTCAGCGCCTCGGCGGTCTTCGCGCGGAACGAGATCGCCGGATATCCGCCGGACGCGGTGCCCGGAATGACGACGCTCACCGAGTCGCCCGGGACGTAGGGCACGCCCGGCCCGCGCAGGCGGTACTGGACGTCGTTGCCAACCGGGGCCGGGAAGAGCGAATCGGTGCGCCCCGGGAGCCTCACCTGAATGGAAGTTCCCGCGCCGAGCACGGGGAAGATGTCGCCGAGGCCAACGGTGGCGCGCGAATAGGTTTCCTGCCGGCACGAGTCCCACGAAGCCGACGCCGTCGGGACGCCCAGCCCGGACGCGCTGTAGAACGTGCCGACCGGCGATGTCACGAAGCCGCTACCGGACCGCTGCGCCGCGAGCGTGAAGAAGCCGAAGGGCACGGCCGTGACGTTCGTGGACGCCTCGGCGCACGCCACGACGACCAAGGCCACCGCGGCGAGCGCGAGGGGGATGCTTCGCTGGCGGTTCATGGAGCCTCTCCGGACGAGGGGGCGCGCAGCCTGACGGTCCGCACGAGGAGGACAAGCAACACCGCCAGGCAGAGCATGGCAAGGCCGAGGAGCGCGACGGATCCGGCGTGCAGCATGCCGAACAGGGCGCGCCGCGGATCGGCGGGGGCGAGCTGGTCGATGGGGACCACCACGGTCGCGCGCAGCGCGGCGATGCGCGGATTGACCACCCAGAGCGCGGCCGACGCGGCGACCGCCGAGGCGAGGCTGACGACGACCGCGAGCCCCGAGCGGCGCATGGCGGGCGCGATGCCGTGCACGAGTGCGGGCACCAGCAGCGCGCCGGCGAAGACTACGGGCAGGACGCGTCCCACCATCTCGCCGGCCATCGCGCGGGTGGGAAGCACGGCAAAGGCGCCCGGCGCGACGACGGTGATGGTCAACAGCGCGGCGCCCAGCCACAGCGCCACTGCGACGAGCGCCACGAGGGTGCGCGTCACCGCGTGATCAGGCGCGCCGCGCCGGTGAGGAATGGATTGGTGCGATTCTCCTCGCCGATCGTCGTGGCAGGCCCATGCCCGGGGTAGAGGACGGTGTCGCTCGGCAGCGCGCCGAGTCGCTGCAGCGACTGCTGCAGCGCGCGCGGATCGGAGAGCGGCAGGTCGGTGCGGCCGACCGAACCCGCGAAGAGGCAGTCGCCGCCAAAGGCCACGCCCTGTCCGACGAAGGCGACATGCCCGGGCGCGTGCCCCGGCACGTGCATCACGTTGAACGTCAGGGCGCCCACGGTCATCGCCTGCCCTTCGGCAAGGTCGTGGTCGGGAGCCGGCGGCACCTCGATGCGTAACCCGTACTTCCGACCCTGCTCCACCACGCGGTCGTAGAGCGGACGATCGAGCGGATGCAGGAAGACGGGCACATCCCACCGGCGCTTCACCGCGGCAATGGCGCCCACGTGATCGATGTGCGCGTGCGTGATCCAGAGCGCCCGCAGGGTGAGCGCCCCCTGCTCCACCGCACCGATCAGCCGCTCGCCCTCGTCGCCGGGATCCACGAGCACGGCGTCGCGCGTCGCCTCGTCGGCGACCAGGTACGTGTTCTCCTGAAACGGACCAACGGTGAGCATTTCAATGATCATCAGCGCACGAGCATCGGAATGGGTGGCGGCACGGCCTGTCCCGTTCGGCGGGCCGTCAGGTACTTCTCCACCGCGATCGCCGCCGTCGTGGCGTCTCCCACCGCGGTGGTGACCTGTCGCGTGAGCTGCACGCGCACGTCGCCCGCGGCGAAAAGTCCCTCGATGGAGGTCATCATGTTGGCGTCGGTCAGGATGTAGCCGGCGCTGTCGTGCTCGAAGTGACCGTCGATGACGCCGGTGTTCGGCCGGAAGCCGACGAAGACGAAGCAGCCGGTCGCGGCGAGATCCCGCGCCTCGCCCGTCTTCACGTTGCGGATCTTCGCGTGCGTCATCAGCCCCTGCGCGTCGCCGTGAATGGAGTCCACGACGGTGTCGTAGATGGGCTCGATCTTCGGATTGGCGAGGGCGCGCTTCTGCACGATCTTCGACGCGCGGAACGCATCGCGCCGGTGCACCAGGTAGACCTTGCTGGCGTAGCGCGTGAGGAAGTCGGCCTCCTCGAGCGCGGCGTCGCCGCCGCCCACCACCAGGATGGTGTGCCCCTTGTAGAACGCGCCGTCGCAGATGGCGCAGTAGCTCACGCCCTTGCCGGCGTACTCGATTTCGCCGGGCACGCCGAGCTTCACCGGCGTGCCGCCGGCGGTGACGATCACGGCCGGGGCGTGGTAGCTGTCTCCGCCCTCGGTGGTGACGAGGAACGTGCCGTCCGCCTGCCGGCTGACCTTCTCGACGCGCACGAACGTGTGCAGTTCCATGCCGAACTTCACGGCGTGCGCCTGGAACTTCTCGGCGAGCTCCGAGCCGAGGATGTGCTCGAACCCCAGGTAGTCCTCGATGATTTCGGTGTTCAGCAGCTCGCCGCCCGGCAGGCCCTGTTCGAGCACCGCCGTCTTCAGCATCGAGCGGCCGGTGTACATCCCCGCGCAAAGGCCGGCGGGCCCCGCGCCAATGATGATCACTTCGTATTCGTGCGTGGTCGCCACGTTTCCTTCCCAGTAGGTGATCCAGGCCGCGCCGCGGCCCGGTTGCTACCTGAAAGATCGTCAGGGCCGCAAGGGCACTGGAAGGGGCGGCCGGCCGACTTCCGCCGCCCAATGCGGGGCCGCGCTCAGCGCAGGTGCCGTCCGCCGTCCACGAAGAGCACGTGTCCCGTGACGTACGGAGCGGTCGCGAGGTAGACGACCGCCTGCGCCACGTCGTCCGGCGTCCCGAGCCGCCGCAGCGGCGTGGACTCCTCGAACCGGCGGCGCGCCGCCTCGGGCCACCCCTCCGGCGGCAGCACCGCGCCGGGCGCCACCGCGTTCACCCGCACGAGCGGCGCGAGCTGGACGGCGAGTTGCCGGGTGATCGTCTCGAGCGCGCCCTTGCTGGCGGCGTGCGGCACGAGCATCGGCCACGACTCGTGCGCGAGGTGGTCGGCGATGTTCACGATCGCGCCGCCGCGATTTCCCATCGCGCGCGCCGCCGCGAGCGACAGGAAGAACGGCGCGCGCGTGTTGACGGCGAACGTCTCGTCCCAGTCCGCCGGCGTCACCGCGTCGAGCGCGAGGCGCCGCATGATGGCCGCCGAATTCACGAGCAGATCGAGGGCGCCGAATCGCTCGACGACCTCGCCGATGAGCCGGGCCGGCGCGTCGGCCGCCTGGAGGTCGGCCGCGAATGTCGACGTCTCCGCGCCCAGCCCGCGCAACGCCGACGCGGTGCGCCGCGCGCCCTCGGCCGATGCGTGGTGATGCACCGCCACCTGCATCCCCTCGGCGCCGAGCGCCAGCGCGATGGCCTGCCCGACGCGCTGGCCCGCACCCGTTACGAGCGCCACACCGCCCCGGAGCGCCGTCATTCTTCGCGCACCGGCACCGCGCGACGGCGCATCGCCAGCCGCTCCTCGTGGCGCTCCAGCCATTCGGACGGCACCTGCACCGCGCCGAGCATCCGCGGCCCCGCCGTCGCGCCGTGCCAGTCGGAGCCGCCGCTCGGCACGAGGTGGAAGAACTCGACGAGGGCGCCGATGCGCGACACGTCAGACGCATTGTGGCCGGGGTGGCGCACCTCGGCACCGTCGATGCCGGCGGCGACCATCCGCTCGAACTTCGAGCGCCGTCCCTCATCCCCGGGGTGCGCCCAGACCGCGAGCCCCCCGGCCCGATGAATGACATTGACGCCGTCCGCGACTTCGAGCCGCGGCTTCTCGACGTAGGCCGGACGTCCCGCGCCCAGCCACTTGTCGAAGGCCTCACGCAGGTCGGTCACCCATCCGCCGGCCACCATCGCGCGCGCCACGTGCGGACGCCCCACCGCCCCCCCCGCCGCCTCGGCGAGCACGGCCTCGAGCGTGAGCGGGACGCCCAGCGTGTTGAGCGTGTCGACCATCGCCGCGGCGCGCGCGGCGCGTCCCTCGCGGAAGCGACCCAGCGCATCGGCAATCGCGCCGACATCGGCCAGGTGCAGGCCGAGCAGGTGGACCTCGTCCTTGCCATCCATCACGCTCAGTTCCACGCCCGGCACGACGCGGACGCCGAGCGGTTCGGCGGCCGCGACCGCCTCGGCGACACCGTCCACGGTGTCATGGTCGGTGAGCGCGACGACGGTCAGTCCCGCCCGCGCCGCCGTCTCGACGAACAGCGTCGGCGATGCGACGCCGTCGGAGGCGGTGCTGTGCGCGTGCAGGTCGATGCGCACGGCTGCTCCCGTCGTGGCCGCCGGCGACGTCACAGGCCCAGCCCTCGCGCTTGTGGCCTGGTCATGCGGTCAGTTCCACCTGCTCGTAGATGCGGCTGGGATCCACCATGGGCTCCGGCGCCGCGGCGTGCGCGCGCTTCAACGCGTCGGCATCGCGCGCCTCGGTGAACTCGATGAAGGCGCCCGGCAGCGCGGCCTCCTCGAAGACCCAGAACTGGCACCCCGCATTCACGTAGTGCGTCTCGCGGAGCCGGGCGCGCTCGAAGAACCTGGCGCGGTCGCCGGGCGGCACGACGGTGCGTTGCATGCTCAGCGCACGAGGCATTGGGGAGCGGGGGCGAGGGTGAACCGACCGGCGCCGGACGGCGCCGCACTGCCTGCCGAGCCGGCGCGACGGTGCAACCGCCGCGCCGCCACGGTCAGAATCCCTGATTTGGTATGGTCTCCAACGTCTTCCGCAAATCGGCCATGAAGCGGTCGGCGTCGGCGCCATCCACCACCTTGTGGTCGAAGGAATACGAGAAATAGGCGCAGGTGCGAATGGCGATCGTGTCCTCGCCGTCGGGGCCGGTGACCACCTTCGGCCGCTTCTCGATGGCGCCGATCCCGAGGATCGCGGTCGTCCCGACGGGAATGATCGGGGTGCCGAAGATCGAGCCAAACGTGCCGTAGTTGCTGATCGTGAACGTCGCGTCCTGCACCTCGGCGGGGTTCAGCCGCTTGGTGCGGGCGCGGAGCGCGAGATCGTTGGAGGCCTTCGACAGTCCGGACAGCGAGAGGTCCTCGGCGTTCTTGATGACCGGCACGATGAGCCCGGTGGGCTCGAGCGCGACGGCGATGCCGATGTTGTAGCGCTTGCGGTAGATGATGTCGGTGCCGCTCACGACCGCGTTCATGATGGGATGACGCTTCAGCGTCGCCACGACCGCGTGAATGATGAACGGCATGAACGACAGCTTCTGGCCGGTGGTGGCCTCGAACTCGGCGCGCATCGTGCTGCGCACGCGCGCAAGTCGCGTGAGGTCGACTTCGTGCACCGTCGTGACGTGCGTCGCCACGCGAATGGCCAGCGCCATGTGGTCCGACGTGAGCCGGCGAATCTTGGTCATCGGCTCCACGACGTCGCCGGGCCACGGCGTGGCCGGCGGTGCCTGCGCCTCGGCGCCAGCGACGAGCAGCGTCGGCGCGAAGGCCGGCGCGGCGGACACCGCCGGTGCAGCGGCCGCGCCGCCGTTGTCGAGGAAGGCCTGGAGGTCCTTCCGCGTCACCCGCCCCGCGATGCCCGAGCCGCTGAGGGCCGCGATCTCCACGCCGTGCTCGGCGGCCATTCGGCGCACGAGCGGCGAGGAGCGGGTGCGCCCCCGCTCCTCGAACGAAGGCGGCATCGGCGGACGGGCCGGTGCCGCGGGCACGGCCGCGACCGGGCGCGCCGGTGCGACCGGGGCAACCACGACGGGCGCGGGCGTCAGCGCCGCAGCGACTGGGGCCGGCGCGGCCGGCGCGGGCGCGATGGACGCGCCCTTTTCGGTCTCGATGCGCGCGACGACCGTCTGCACCGCCACGGTCTTCCCCTCGCCGACGAGGATCTCGGCCAGCACGCCGCTGGTCGGCGACGGGATCTCCGCGTCCACCTTGTCGGTGGAGATCTCGAAGATCGGCTCGTCACGCTTCACTTCATCGCCGACCTTCTTGAGCCATCGCGACAGCGTGCCCTCGGCGATCGACTCGCCCATCTGGGGCATCACGACATCCATTCGAGCCACAGGGGGCCTCCTCTACTGTTTCGGCCGCTTCGGCGAGCGAAGCGCCCACATCACCAGGGCCGGGAGCGTCGTGGCACCGATGATCGCTCCGACCAGCATGAACTCCGCCCAATTGCACGACGGCACGCCGTCACAGGCGGGGGCGCGCGTCACGTACGCAATCACCTTCGAGACGAATACCGCAATCATGCCGCCCGAGAAGAACCCGAGCGGCACCATGAAGCACCCGATGGCCGCGGTGCGCCCCCAGGGAGCACCCTGCCTCGCCGGCGCTTCGGGGGCATCCTGCATACTAACGACCTCCCCGCGGCATCGGCGCCGTGCCCGAACCCGACATGCGCTAGAAAGCCCCCGTCATCGCGCGCCGGCTGTCCGTCTGCGTGTGCAGCTGCACGAAGAACTTCTTGACGTTCCGGTCCAGGCGGCTCTCGCCCATCTGGTCGGTGGCGCCCTCGACGAACGTATAGTGCCCGCCTTCCATCTTCACGGAAAGGTCGAGCGTCGCCGGAACCTCGGGCGCGCCAACGACGCCCCGGTACGTGCGCGAACGATTGGTCGTATGCGTGAGCTTCATCCCGAGTTCCGCGAAGAAGGCATCGGCCTCGGCGAGGACGGTGTCGGGATGCACGGTGGTGCGATGAAAGTGCTTCATGAGGGTCTCAGGGCTTCTTGGATTCGGCCGGCGCGGCCGGTTGAGCGGGTGTGGCGCTCGGGCCGTACTCCTCACCCACGTAAACGGTTTGCCGCCAGTCTTCGACGGTCTTCTGGAGCAGCTGCGTGGAGTCGCGACGGAATTGGATACCCAACGCCCACTCCCCGGCGGCCGGAAACATCAGCGTCGCGTGATAGGTACCGACCTCCGGCCCATACCGGAAGCCATCCCACTTGGTGATGCCGTCGGCATTGGTGACGTAGATGCGTCCCTGCCCGTCCGCGATGGGCTCCTTGGTCTTCTTGTCGCGAACGACAATCGTGTACTGGATCGGCTCCAAGGAGACCGGCGGCGTCACGTCGCTCCAGGCCCGGATCTCGAAGTCCTGCGTCCAGAGCCGAATGTCGGTGTTCGGCCGGTCGGGCGGCGAGCAGGCCGCCGCGCCGGCAAACGCCAACAGGGCCAAGCGCCGCAACAGGATCATGGATAGTACTCCAGCCCCAGGTGAGTGATCTGCTCCTCCCCCATCAGGTGGCGGAGCGTGTTCTTCAACTTGGTCTGCTGGATGAAAAGATCGTGTTCCGGGTGCAGGCCCGCAGCGGCCATCGGCGACTTGTAATAGAAGCTTAACCATTCCTGAATCCCCTTCATCCCCGCGCGCCGGGCGAGGTCGCTGAAGAGGGCCAGGTCGAGGACGATCGGGGCCGCGAGAATCGAGTCGCGGCAGAGGAAGTTCACCTTGATCTGCATCGGGTAGCCCATCCACCCGACGATGTCGATGTTGTCCCAGCCTTCCTTGTTGTCGCCGCGGGGCGGGTAGTAGTTGATGCGCACGACGTGCGAGAAGCCGGCGTACAGGTCGGGATAGGTCTCAGGCTGCAGGATGGTGTGCAGCACGCTGAGCTTCGACGCTTCCTTCGTCTTGAACGACGCCGGATCGTCGAGCACCTCGCCGTCGCGGTTGCCAAGGATGTTCGTCGAGTACCAGCCCTCGAGACCGAGCATGCGCGCCTTGAGCGCCGGCGCGATCACCGTCTTCATCCAGGTCTGGCCGGTCTTGAAGTCCTTGCCGGAGATCGGGACGCCCTCGCGCAGCGCCAGCGCCTGCAGGGCCTGCGTGTCCACCGCCAGGTTGGGTGCGCCGTTGTTGTACGGCACGCCTTCCATCAGGCAGGCCCACGCGTACAGCATGGACGGCGCGATGTCGGGATGGTTCTCTGCCATCCCCTTCTCGAACGCCTCGATGGTGGCGTGCACGGCGGATGGCTCGATGTAGATCTCCGTCGAGCCGCACCAGACGGCGACCAGGCGGTCGCAGCCGTGCTTCGCCTTGAAGTCCCGGATGTCCTGCCGCAGCTGCTCGGCCAGGTCGCGCTTGGTGGGTCCCTTCTTGATGTGCGTGCCGTGGATGCGCGTGACGTAGTGCTGGTCAAAGACGGCCGGCATCGGCTTGATGGCCTGCAGGAAGTCCTTCAACGGCTCGAGATGGCGGTCCTCCAGCACGCCGGCATTCTTGGCCGAGGCGTACGCATCGTCGGGGATGGGATCCCAGGCGCCGAAGACGATGTCTTCGAGCCCGGCCAGCGGCACGAAATCCTTGATGAGCGGCGAACGCTTCGCGGTGCGCTGGCCCAGCCGGATGGTCGCCATCTGCGTCAGCGAGCCGATGGGCTTGCTGAGGCCGCGTCGAATGCTCTCGACGCCGGCGATGAAGGTGGTGGCAACGGCGCCGAGTCCGGGGGTGAGGATGCCGAGCTTGCCAGTGGCCGGGCGGATGGTCGCGGGAACAGTGGTCACGTTATCCCAGAGCTGAAGTCGAGATCAGGAAGGGGGCGCTTCGGCCGCCGGTTCGGCGGCCGAGGGCGCTGAGGGTGTCGCGGGCGGAGGCGCCGCGACGGCGTCATCCGATGGCTGCGTCGCCAGACGAACATGGGTGATGCGCTGCACGGCCGTAACCAGCGCGCTGGCCGACAGGAGTGAGAAGACGAGTCGCAGGACGAGCCCGTCGAGCGCCAGCCCGAAGAGCGCCTGGGGCGCGGCGAGCAAGGCGATGCGTTCGCCGCGCTCCATCATGCCGATGCCCTTCATCGTGATCCCGAGTGTTTCGGCACGGGATCGCGCGTAGGAAACTGTGAACGTGGAGACCATGCCGAGCAGGCCCACGACGACCATCGGCATCGAACGGTGCCACGAATCGGCGGCGAAGAAGTAGATCAGTCCGCCGAACAGGAAGCCATCGGCCACCCGGTCGAGCGTCGAGTCATAGAAGGCGCCAAAGACGGTGCTGCGATTGGTGCGCCGCGCGACGGCGCCGTCGGCGAGGTCGAAGACGGCGGTGACGGCCAGGATCCAGCCGCCCGTGCGGATGTGTCCCGCGGCGAACGCGATGCCCGTGGCGCAGGTGCAGAGCGTGCCGATGGTCGTGAGCGTATTGGGACTGACCCGCCGACGCACAAGGAACCCGATAAAGGGTTCAACGACACGCAGATAGCCAGCAACGACCAAGTCCCAGAGCGATCGCATCACAGGTCAGTGAACGGGGCAAACCGAGCGCGGTACGCCGCACCGCACGCGTCCGGGTGTCTTTTCACCCGGATCACGTGAAATGATTGTAAGCCACCATCACGACGGGATCAACTCAAAGGCGCGTACGAAGTTCCCCGATGCGGGCGCGGCTGTCACCGATACATCTGCAGCGTGCGGGCCTTCTTCTGGAATGCGACGAGCGCCGAGAGGCTCGCATCGACGAGCGAGTCGGGGTCGGCGCCGCGCGCGACCAGGGCGAGGGACGGGCCGAGCCCGGTCGCGCTGGCCGCGTTCGCGAGGCGCAGCGCGTCTCCGTGCACCTTCCAGACGGCCCAGGCAAGATCGAGCGTGAGGCGGCCTGTCTGCACGCGCTCCCGGTCCACCACCTCGATGCGGATCCCCGGCACCGTCATTCCGTCGAATTTGCCGTCGGATGGCGCGTGCGGCGTGAAATGCTCCTCGGTAAACCGCAGGCCGGGGAGCGGCCGGTCGGCGAGTTCGTCGAGGACGCGCTTGGGATTCATCCACGGGGCGCCGACCTGCGCGTACGGATACGCCGTGCCGCGGCCGATGGAGAGCGCCGTCCCTTCGAGCGGGAGCAGCGACGCCGCGAGCAGCAGGTCGTCCACCGACCGCACTTCGCTGACCGGCGACGACCACGGGAGCTTGCTGCTGTTCCCCCAGAACCTGGAACGCCGCACGCCCCGCGCCGGCACCACGTGCAGGTCGGCGTCCTCGGGCAGGGTCGGCGCCAGCACCCGCAGCATCTCACCGACGGACAGGCCGTAGCGGACGGGGACCGCGACATCACTTCCCGCGACGGGGTGCCACATCGGCCCGTCGTTGACGTCAGCCCCGAGCGATGGCGGGTGGTCGAGCACGACGACGCGCGCCTTGTGCGACGCCGCAATCGCCACGAGCCGCTGCAGCTTGGTGAGGGCGGAGCGCGCCGCGAAGCCGCCATCGTGCAGGTCGATGACGGCGCCGTTGACGCCGCGCCACGCGGCGTCACTCAGGGCCGAGTCCGGGCTGAGCACGGCCAGCAGGTGCACGTTCATGCGCCGGACTCGCGCGTCATCGCGCAGTTCGGCCGGGCTCGGCAAGCCATCGCCCGCGTCGGGACGCTCGGTGATCCACAGCACGCCGCGCCCGGCGAGCAGGCGCAGGCTGTCTTCCACGAGCACGGTCATGCTGGCCCGCACTTTCTCCGGACGCGCCCGACCCGCATCTTCTCTGGGCGGCCCAGACGAAGCACAGGCCGCCAAGAAGGCCATTCCGACTCCCCACGCCCAAGTCCGATGCACGCTCGTCGTCTCGCCTCGCTAGTGGCATTTGCCGCGCTCGCCGCGGCTTCGTGTGGCCGATTCCGTCCCTCGGCCACGGTCTCCCCAGATGTAACCCGTCCGACGGCGCCGAAGTTCACGCCCTCGCTGACCGCGCCGCTGAACGATGCCGCGCGGACGTGGATCGAGCAAACCCTGGCCCGTCTCACCCTGCGCGAGAAGGTCGGCCAGATGACCTCGGCCTGGGTGCTGGGCGACTACACCAGCACCTCGGACCCGAGCTATGTGGAGGTGCGCCGGTGGGTGGAGCAGGATGGCGTTGGCGGCATCACCATGTCGCTGGGCACCCCGATCGAGGTGGCGGCCAAGCTCAACGACCTGCAGCGGCTCGCGCGCATCCCGATGCTCGTGCACTCGGATCTCGAGCCGAACCTCGGCCGACTCGAGGGCGGCATCTTCGCGCCATACACGTACGGCGCGGGCTCGGCGACGGTCATTCCCGCCAACATGGCGATTGGGGCCACCGGCGACACGTCGCTCGCCCGGCGCGCCGGGGAGATCATCGGCCGCGAGGCGATGGCCGTGGGCATCAACACCGTCTTCGCGCCGACGGTGGACGTGAACAACAACCCCGCCAATCCGGTGATCAACACCCGCTCGTTCGGCGAGGATCCGGCGGCGGTCGCCGCCATGTCCGCCGCCTTCGTGCACGGGGTGCAGAGTGCCGGGGCGGTGGCGACCGCCAAGCACTTCCCGGGGCACGGCGACACCGACACCGACTCGCACCTCGCGCTGCCGGTCGTGAAGAGCACACGGGCGCGGCTGGACCAGGTGGAGCTGATGCCGTTCCGCGCGGCGATTGCCGCGGGCGTCCAGGCCATCATGTCGGCGCACATCGCGCTCCCGGCGATCGGTCAGGACAACGCGCCGGCGACGCTCCGGAAGGACGTCATCACCGGGCTGCTGCGCGACACCCTCGGCTTCACGGGCGTCGCGTACACCGACGCCCTGTCGATGGAGGGCATCGGCGGCGGCTACACGGTGGAGAAGAGCGCGGTGGCGGCCGTGAAGGCCGGGGCGGACGTTTTGCTCAAGCCAACCGACATCCGGCGCGCAATCGACGCCGTGGTGGCCGCGGTGGAGAGCGGCGAGATCCCGATGGCCCGCATCGACGCGTCGGTGCGCCGCCTGCTTGAGATGAAACTGCGCGTCGGCGTGATCCAGCAGCCGTTCGTCTCGCTCGAGACGCTGCGCGACTCCGTCGGGGCCGCTGCGCACCGCAAGTTCGCGTCGGAGATCGCCGAGCGCGCCATCACCCTGGTGCGTGACCGCGGGGCCCTGGTGCCGATGGCACGCGGCGAACCGACGCTCATCCTCACCTACGCCCCGGAGCAGGACATCGCGGCGGGCCGCGCGTTCTCCGCCACGCTGCGCGGCGCGCTGGGGAGCGGCACGCGCGTCCAGCGCGTCGGCGCGCGCACCCCGCGCAGCGAGCTGGACTCGCTGGGCGCCGGGATGCGGCGCGTGGTCTTCAGCACGCACGGCCGGACGATCGAAGGAGAGGGCAAGCTTGCCATCGCGCCGCAGGTGGCGCAGTGGCTCGATTCCGTGGCCGCCGTCGCGCCGGTGGTGATGGTGTCGCACGGCAATCCGTACGTGATCCGCCAGTTCGAGAACGTCGGGACCTACGCGATGGCCTTCGGCACGGGCGTCACGATGGAGAACGCCTCGGCGCTCGCCATCGCCGGCCGTCGTCCGATCAGCGGCCGTTCGCCGATCTCGCTCCCGGGCTTCTATGCGCGCGGCGACGGCATTCCGCGCGTCCTCCCCTTCTCCGCCGAAGCGCTTCCGACCGTTATGAAGGACTCGCTGCAGCACCTGCTCGATCGCGCCGTGCGCGACTCCGCCTTCCCCGGCGCGATCGCCGTCGTCGGACGGCGCGACCGCGTCCTCGCGACCGTGAGCGCCGGCCACCTCGACTGGAAGGAATCGCCGGCGCCGGATGACCGGACGCTGTGGGACATGGCGTCGCTCACGAAGGTGACCGCCACCACGTCGTCCATCATGACGCTGGTGGATGCCGGGAAGGTGGACATCAACGCTCCCGTGCAGAAATACCTTCCCGACTGGCAGGGCCCGAACAAGGAGAAGGTGCTGATCCGGCACCTCCTGACCCATTCGTCCGGCCTGCCGTCGTGGCGTCCGCTGTACAAGGAAGCGACCAGCGCCGAACAGGCGATGCAGATGGTGTTCCAGACGGCGCTCGACACGCTGCCCGGCGCGCGCATGCTGTACAGCGACCTCAACTTCATCCTGCTCGGGCAGGTGGTGCAGCGCCTGAGCGGCCAGCGGCTCGACGCGTATGCGAGCGAGCACGTGTTTGGCCCGCTCAAGATGACGGACACCCAGTTCAATCCCGACCGGTCGCTCCTCGCGCGCATCGCGCCGACCGAAGTGGACCCGTGGCGCCAGCGCCACATCCGCGGCGAGGTGCACGACGAGAACGCCTTCGTGCTGGGCGGCGTGTCGGGGCACGCGGGGCTCTTTTCCACCGCGCACGATGTCACGCGCCTGTGCCAGGCCTACCTGAACGGCGGCACGCTCGACGGCGCCCGCATCTGGACGCCGGAGACGATTCGCCTCTTCACCACGGTGCAGGATTCGACGTTCTCCAATCGCGCCCTCGGCTGGGAGACGCCAAACGGCGTCAATTCGGCCGGACGCGTGATGCGGCGCCCCGCCTTCGGCCACACGGGGTTCACGGGAACGAGCATCTGGGTGGATCCGGCGAACGACCTGTTCGTGGTGCTGCTGACGAACCGGGTGAACCCGACGCGCCAGAACGCCAGGATCGGCGGCGTGCGGCAGGGCGTGGCGGACATGGCGGAAGCGCTGGCGTCGGCGGCGCGCCTACCGTGACGTCAGGCCGTTGAACCCCCCCGACGATCCCACTAGATTTCGGCCATGCAACAGGCGGTTCGCCGCCCCCCAAAACCTGGAGTGTCTCATGAGCACGATGAACGCCCCCGAAATCGCCCTGTCGATTTCTGCCAACGCCAGCGCCGAGGTCAAGAAGTTCATGGCGGCTGAAGGCGTGTCGCCCGACGTGGGCGGCCTCCGCGTGAGCGTGCAGCCGGGTGGCTGCTCGGGGTTCAAATACAGCTTGCTGATCGAGGATCAGGCCGCGGACGACGACACGGTGCTGCCGCAGGATGGCTACCGCGTCTTCGTCGACCCGTTCTCGATGCAATATCTCAACGGCGTCGCGATCGACTACGTGACGTCCATGCAGGGGTCGGGCTTCACCTTCAAGAACCCCAATGCAACCGGCGGTTGTGGTTGCGGCAGTTCGTTCTCGGCATAAACACGAGTCTTTCGCGATGACGTCTGGCACCCGCCACGACGCCACAGATGCCCGGAAGGCCCGCGAGACCGCCCCGGCGGAATCTCGCGGGCCTTCGCGCGTCTCTGGCGCCCTCACTGCGCTCGAACGCATTCCCACGGTCGTCCTCGACGACCACCACCAGATTGCCGTGCAGGTGGCGCGGCGGATCGCGGATGTCATTCGCAGCCGCAACGCCGAGGGCCGCGACGCCGTGCTGGGCCTCGCGACCGGCTCGACGCCGATCGGGGTGTACCGGGAGCTGATCCGGATGCATCGCGCGGAGGGGCTCAGCTTCCGGCGGGTCATCTCGTTCAACCTGGACGAGTACTACCCGATGGGCCCGGACAACATCCACTCGTACAACCGGTTCATGTGGGAGAACCTCTTCGCCCACGTCGACGCCGATCGGACGAAGGTGCACATCCCCGACGGCACCGTGCCGCGGCACAAGCTCGAGGCGTGGTGCGCGGGGTACGAGCGGGCCATTCGCGACGCCGGCGGCATTGACGTCCAGATCCTCGGGATCGGCAAGACGGGCCACATCGGCTTCAACGAGCCGGGCTCGGGCGAGCAGAGCCGCACGCGCCTGGTGCACCTCGACACGGTGACGCGCCGCGATGCCGCCGCCGACTTCTTCGGCGAGGATTTCGTTCCGCGCGAAGCGATCACGATGGGCGTCGCGAGCATCTTCGCGGCGCGCGAGATCATCATCATCGCCACCGGCGAGCACAAGGCGCGCGTGGTGCGCCGGGCCGTCGAGGGGCCGGTGCTCACCGAGGTCGCGGCAACCTTCCTGCAGCGGCATCCGGCCACGACGTTCTACGTGGACGCGGCGGCGGCCGGGGAGCTGACGCGCATCGCCACCCCGTGGCTGCTGGACGAGGTGGAGTGGACGCTGCCGCGCACGCTCGACGCCGTGACGTGGCTGTCGCGCAAGGTGAACCGGGCGATCCTCAAGCTCACGCAGCAGGACTATGCGGAGCACCAGCTGTCGTCGCTCGTCGCGCGGCACGGCAGCCCCGGCGCCGTCAACGGCCTCGTCTTCAACGAGCTCGGCGCCAAGATTCGCGGCAAGAGCAAGCTGCCGCACGGCAAGAAGGTCGTCTGCTTCTCGCCGCATCCCGACGACGACGTGATCTCGATGGGCGGCATCCTGCGCAAGCTCACCGAGAACAAGAACGAGATCATCGTGGCGTACATGACGAGCGGCAACATCGCCGTCTTCGACCACGACGTGCGCCGCCACGTGGACTTCCTGCTGCGCATGCAGCGCGACAGCGGCATCGGCGGCTCCGAGGTGAAGGCGATGGCCCGGAAGGTGCACGCCTTCCTGGCGTCCAAGAAGCCGGGCGACGTGGACATTCCCGAGGTCGCCGACATCAAGCGGCTCATCCGCGAGGCGGAGGCGATCAGCGGCCTCGAGACGGTGGGCCTGCCCGCGTCGTGCGGACGCTTCCTTAACCTGCCGTTCTACCAGACCGGCAAGGTGAAAAAGGATCCCATCGGCCCCGCCGACGTGAAGATCGTGAAGAAGCTGCTGGCCGAGACGAACCCCGACTACATCTTCGTGGCCGGCGACCTCTCCGATCCGCACGGCACGCACCGCATGTGCAAGGAGGCCATCGACGCCGCGGTGGCGGAACTGTGGCCGGGGCGTCCCCGCGGACCGCAGACGCACCGCACGGGCGAGCATCGCGTCTCGCTGGCGCCCGAGGTCTGGCTGTACCGCGGCGCCTGGCAGGAGTGGCCGGTGACCGAGGCCACGTGGCTCGTGCCGATGTCGCAGGAAGAGCTGCGCCTGAAGATCCAGGCGATCTTCAAGCACCAGAGCCAGAAGGACTCGATGCCGTTCCCGGGGCAGGATGACCGCGAGTTCTGGCAGCGCGTGGAGCAGCGCAACAAGGACACCGCAGCGATCCTCGATCAGCTCGGCCTTGCCGAGTACTTCGCCATGGAGGCGTATGTCGTCGACTAGCCATTCCACGCGGGGCACCTGGTGACCGGGACTCGGTTCGGTATCCTCGACCTGATCGTCCTCGTCGCCTATCTCGCCGGCACGACGCTGCTCGGGGTCTGGCTCGGACGCAACCAGAAGAATTCCACAGACTACTTCGTCGCCGGCCGCAACATTCCGTGGTGGGCGGTGATGTTCTCCATCGTCGCCGCCGAAACGAGCGCCCTGACGTTCATCTCGGTGCCCGGCCTCGCGATCATCGGCGACTTCGGCTTCCTGCAGGTGTGCATGGGCTACGTGCTCGGGCGCGTCGTCGTGGCGACCGTGCTCCTGCCGCGCTACTTCGAGGGCAACCTCGTCACGGCGTACGCACTGCTGGAGACGCGCTTCGGCCCGCAGGCGCGCCGTTTCACGTCCATCGTGTTCATGGCGACGCGCGGCATGGCTGACTCGGTGCGGGTCTTCGCCTCGGCCATCCCGATCGCCATCGTGATCGGCCCCGCGCTCCCGCGCGAGTACGTGATGCCGGCCGCGATCATCGTGCTCGGCGTGCTGACGATCATCTACACGTATCAGGGCGGCATGCGCGCGGTGGTCTGGACCGAGCTGATGCAGGCGGGAGTGTACGCGACGGGCGGACTGGCCGCGGCGTACATCGTGGGCCAGGCCGTGGACGGCGGCTGGCCGGCCATCCTGGCGTCGGCCACGGCCGAGAACAAGCTGCGCGTCTTCGACTTCTACACGGGCTTCGACCGGCCGCACACGGTCTTCGCGGGCATCCTTGGCGGCGCGGTGCTGACGATGGCGTCGCACGGCGCCGACCAGACGATCGTGCAGCGCATGCTGTCGGCCCGGTCGCTGCGGGACGCGCAAAAGGCGATCATCGGCAGCGGCATCGCCGTGCTCGTCCTGATGACGCTCTTCCTGACGGTCGGCCTCGGCCTGTGGAAGTACTATCCCGGCACGACGGCCGCCCCCGACACGATCTTCCCGACCTTCATCTTCGAGCGCATGCCGCACGGGCTGATCGGCCTGCTGGTGGCGTCGATCCTCGCGGCGACGATGAGCACGCACTCGGGCGCCATCAACTCGCTGGCGGCGACCACGACGCACGACATCTACGTGCCGCTCACCAGGCACAAGCCGGATGAGGCCGCAACGTTCAAGGCCGGCCGCTGGTTCGCGCTCATCTGGGGCTGCATCCTGACGTTTGGCGCCCTGCTCTTCCCCGAGGGCCGGACGCCGGTGGTGGTCATCGCGCTGTCCATCGCGTCCTTCACGCAGGGCGCGCTGCTCGGCGGGTTTGCCCTCGGCATCTTCGTGAGGCGCGCGAACCAGCGCGATGCGATCACCGGCATGTCGGTGGGCATCGCCGTGATGGCGTTCGTGGTGTTCGCGAAGCCGCTGTCGGCGGCGTATCCCGCGCTGGCCAGCACGCTCGGCCCGCTGGGCAGCATCGCGTGGCCGTGGTACGTGCTGATCGGCACGACGATCACGGTGACGGCGGGGACTGTCAGTTCGCTGTTCGGCAAGCGGGCGGCGGCGCGCTGACCGTGCGGGGCGCCGTCCGATGGGGCGGCGCCCCTTTCCCCTTGAACGGACCGCGACACGCGGCCATTCTCCGGACCTCATGAGCTATCTCATTGTTGGCGTAGACGGCGGCGGCACGAAGACCAAGGTGATCGTGGCCGACGATCAGGGGCATGACGTCGCGACGGCCACCGGTGGCGGCAGCGCCGCGCGCCCGGGACAGACGACGCAAGCGGCCGAAGTGATCGCGCAGACGGTGGCCGAGGCGCTCGCCTCGGGCGGCCGGGCGGGCGAGGTGCCCCGCGTGCTGTGCGCCGGGTTGGCCGGCGCCGGACGCGAGCCCGAGCGGCAGGCGGTGCGCGAGGCGCTGGTGCGCCTCGAGGTCGCAGACCTCGTGATCATCGAACCCGATGCGACGATCGCGCTCGAAGACGCGTTCGGCGACGGGCCCGGCATCCTGCTGGTGAGCGGCACCGGATCGTCGTGCTTCGGACGCTCGCCAACCGGGCAGTTCAACCGCTGCGGCGGATGGGGCCTCAATATCGGCGACGAAGGGAGCGGCGCGTGGATCGGTCGCCGTGCGCTGAGCATCGTGGCGGCCGCCGCCGACGGGCGCGAGCCCGAGACCGCGCTGCTGCCGGCGGTGCTGACGGCGCTCGAACTGGAGAGCAGCGACGGGCTGGTCTTCTGGGCGGCGCACGCCGATCCGGCGGCGCTGGCGAAGATTGCGGGGACGGTGATTACGGTGGCCGCCACCGGCGACCAGCGCGCCAACTCGCTGCTCGCGCTCGCCGCCGAGGAACTGGTGACGCACGTGCGAGCGCTCGCACGAACGCTCTTTGCCGACGAGCGGGCCGCCATTCCCGTGGCGCTCGCCGGCGGCCTGATGGAGCGCGGTTCCTTCCTGCGCAAACTCGTGGAAACGCGCCTCAAGAGCGCCGTCCCCGGCGCCGTCGTGCGCACGGAACCCGTGGTGGCGGCCCGCGGCGCGGTGCGCATGGCCCTGCAGGCGGCGAAGGCGCGGGGCTGAGCTTCGCGCGCGGGCTCCAACGCCAGCGGCGGCACATTCGTACCTTCTGGGAACGCGGTTCGCACCTACCCTCAACCGTCCGCACCCGAGGCCGCATGTCGCGCTTGCACCGCTGGCTGATCGTTGCTGCCGCCACCCTGGCTGGATCGCCGCTGGCCGCCCAGCGCACCGACCTGCTCACGAACACCAGGTTCGAGCCCTACTTCAATGTCGCCTCACCGCTTTCGCTGACGTCGGCCGCGAAGGCTGACCGGGTTGCCTGGAAGACGTACGAGCGCGGCATGCGAAATGTCTACACCGCGGCGGCGCCATCCTGGAAACCGGTGAACCTCACCCGGTTCACCGCCGATGACGGCCTCGACATCTCGAACATCTCGATCTCCGATGATGGCAGCATCATCATCTTCGTGCGCGGCTCGGCGACCAACTCGCGGGACTGGGTGGCCAACCCGTCGCACGATCCCAACGGACCCGAGCGCGCCATCTGGGCCGTGCGCAGCACGGGCGGCGCGCCGGCGTGGAAGGTGGCGGTGGGGGCCGCCCCGGCCCTCTCTCCTGACGGTAAGGCGGTGCTCTACGTGAAGGACGGGCAGATCTACCGCGCCCCGGTTGTCCCGGTGAAGCCCGGCACGGCGATGGATCGCGGCGAGAAACCGTTCATCACGGCGTGGGGGCGCCAGGGCAATCCGCAGTGGTCACCCGACGGCCGGAAGATCGCCTTCGTGAGCGATCGCGAACACCACGCGTTCATCGCGGTCTATGACGTCAAGAGCCGCACCCTGGCGTATGTCGATCCCAGCGTGGACTGCGACGGCAATCCCGTCTGGACCGATGATTCGAAGGCGATCGTCTTCACGCGCCGTCCGGGGACGCCGTTCGGATTGCAGGAGCAGCAGGGGATGGGAGTCGGACAATCGGCCGGCACCGCGACCAACATTAGCCAGGTGCTGCAGCGCCTGCGCAACGGCGGCTTCGGTCCGCCGTGCGGCGGCGGATTCGGCTTCGGTAGTGGTGGTGGTAGCGGTGGTGGTGGTGGTCGCGGCGCCGTCACGGCGGTGAATCCGCAAGTGGCGGCGCGTCCCGGATTCTTCGCGGCGCGCTTCGCCGGTGGTTACACGCTGTCGCTGATGGTTGCCGACGTGAAGACGCGCATCGCCAGGGAAGTCTGGCACAACCAGCCGGACGACCGGACCTTCACCACGCTCAACGGCATGCGCTACGCCGCCGGACACGTCGTCTTCCCCGCGACGATGCCGAACGACGAATGGGACCGCTGGTTCTCGATCGATCTTGCGAACCCGGCGAAGGATCCGGTCCTGCTGACGACCACCGATGGCCTCATCGAAGGCGTCGGCTCGGCGGAATTGTCGGCCGACGGCAAGACCTTCTATTACAGCACCAACGCCAGGGACATCGAGCGCCGCCACATCTGGTCGGTGCCGGTGAGCGGCGGCACGCCACGGCAGATCACGACCGGCGAGGGAATCGAGACGTCGCCCGTGCACCTCCCGTCGGGCAAGGCGATTGCGGTGCTCTACTTCGACTGGAACACGCCGGCGTCGGTGGGACTGGTCGCCACCGGCTCGGACAAGGCGAAGACTATCTTCCCGGTGCTCGACAAGGCGTTTCCGCGCGACGCGCACGAGAAGCCGCAGATCGTCTGGACGAAGGCGGCAGATGGCCAGGCGATCAGCAACCAGCTCTTCCTGCCGAAAGATCTCAAGCCGGGCGAGAAGCGCCCCGCCCTGGTCTTCGTGCACGGCGGCCCGATCCGGCAGATGCTCCCGGGCTACCACTACATGGAGTTCTACCACTGGGCGTACGCCTACAACCAGTGGCTCGCCGCGCAGGGCTACATCGTGTTGTCCATCAACTACCGCCGCGGCATCGGCTACGGGCGCTCCTTCCAGAACGCTCCCGGGGCGCAGGCGGCTGGCAACAGCGAGTACCAGGACGTGGTCGCCGGCGGCAAGTACCTGCAGGGACGCGACGACGTCGACCCCACGCGCGTCGGCATCTGGGGCCTGTCGTACGGCGGCCTGCTGACGTCGCAGGCGCTCGCCCGCAACAGTGACATCTTCGTGGCCGGCGTCGACTACGCCGGCGTGCACCTCTACGGCACCAACCTCGACACGGCCGCGCTCTCCTTCAAGTCGTCGGCCGTCGGGGCCATTGACGGCTGGAAGTCGCCGGTGCTGCTCGTGCACGGCGACGACGACCGCAACGTGGACTTCGCGCAGACGGTCGGTCTCGTGCAGCTCCTGCGGGCCCGCAACATCTACCACGAGATGATCATCATTCCGGACGACCTGCACGAGTCGATGCTGCACAAGAACTGGGTGGACACGTGGGAACGCACGGACCGCTTCCTCAAGCGCTTCGTCTGGAACCGCGAGAAGCCACCCGCCATGGCGCCGTGATGGTGGCGTCACGCACACGTGGGAGCCAACCGTCGCGCGCGGTGCAGAGCCTTGGCCCCGCACCGCGCGCTTCCCCGTGAGGGGCGCTACGCGGACGCTGCCGCGGGCGGCTGGTCGGGGAACTCACCTTCCCAGCGCGCCATCACCGCGGTCGCGAGGCAGTTGCCGACCAGGTTGATCGACGTGCGCGCCATGTCCATGATGGCATCCACGCCCAGGATCACCGCCACGGCTTCGAGCGGCAGGTTGAACATCGTGAGCGCGCCCGACAGGATGACCAGCGAGGCGCGCGGCACGGCCGCCACGCCCTTCGACGTCAGCATCAGCGTCAGCATCATCAGCAGCTGGTCGCCGAAGCTCATGTCGATGCCGCCGGCCTGCGCCGCGAAGACCGACGCAATGGCCAGATAGAGCGTCGAGCCGTCGAGGTTGAACGAGTATCCGGTGGGGAGCACGAAGGCGATGATGCGCTTCGGCAGGCCAAAGCGTTCGAGTTCCTCCATGGCGAGCGGCAGCGCCGCCTCGGAGGACGCCGTCGAGAAGGCGATGAGCCAGGGCTCCTTGATGAAGCTCCAGAAGCGGCGGATCGGGACGCGCGCGATCAGCGCCACCGGCACCAGCACGAAGAACACGAAGACGATGAGCGTGCCGTACAGCGTCCCCACCAGCATCGCGAGGCTCTTGAGCACGCTCAACCCGCTCTGGCCCACCGTGACGGCGATGGCCGCGCCGATGCCGAAAGGCGCGAAGGACATCACGAGCCCGGTGAACTTGAACATCACCTCGCTCAGCGACTCGCAGAAGTCGAGCATCACCTGCTTGGCCTTCCCCTTCGTCCGCGACACGCCGATGGCGAAGAGGATCGCGAAGAAGACGATCTGGAGCACCTCGTTGTGCGTCGCCGCCTCGAAGAAGCTCTGCGGCACCATGTGCTCGATGACGCCGCTGAACGTGACCTTGGTCTGCGCCAGCGAGCTCGCGGTGGCCGTCTGCGCGCCGGTGAGGTTCACACCGGCGCCCGGCTTCACCAGGTTCACCGCCGCCAGGCCGAGGAAGAGCGCGATGGTCGTGACGATTTCAAAGTAGAGAATCGAGCGGAACGCCAGGCGCCCCACCTTCTTCATGTCGTCGCCGTGCCCGGCGATGCCCACCACCAGCGTCGAGAAGAGCAGCGGCACGATGAGCGACTTGATCATGCGCAGGAAGACGGAACTCGTCGCCTTCGCGGCCGTGAACAGCGCCGGATACTCCGCCGAGGGGAACAGGTAGCCGAGCAGGATGCCGACCACCATCGACACGCCGATCCACTGCGTAGAACTCAGCTTCTTCATGCGGTCCTCAAACTGGAAAGACCCAGCAGGTGAATGTCAGGTGATGCCGAACGGACGACCCGGTGCGCGCGTCGACGCGCGCACGCGAGCTACCGCACTTCGGAACGCTCCGCCAACCGCAGGCGGCTGTGCTTGAAACCGTAGACGAAATAGAGCGCGAGCCCGACGACGAGCCAGAATCCGAAGCGCACCCACGCCTCGCGCGGCAGCCCCTTCATCACGAAGAGGCAGGCGCCGGCCCCCAGCAGGCAGACCGCCCATGCAAAGGGTACGCGGAACGGACGCGGACGGTTGGGATCCACGTGGCGCAGCACCAGCACGCCCACGCAGACGATGGCGAAGGCGAAGAGCGTCCCGATGTTGGTCAGGTCATACGTCTCGCCGGCGTCCCCGACCAGCGCCCACGCCGCCACGAACACGCCGGTGAGCACGGTGGTGATGTGGGGCGTGCGGTACTCCGGGTGGATCTTCGCGGCCCAGGGCGGGAGCAGGCCGTCGCGCGCCATCGCGTAGAAGATGCGCGGCTGGCCGTACTGGAAGACGAGCAGCACGGCGCTCATCGAAACCACCGCCCCGAGCGAGATGAACCAGCTGAACCGCTGCAGGCCAGCCCGGTCGAACGCCGCCGCGAGCGGATCGTTGGCGAGGAGCTGCTGATACGGGACGAGGCCGGTGGCGACGGCGCCCACGACGATGTAGATGAGCGTGCAGATGGCGAGCCCGATCAGGATGCCGCGCGGCATGGTGCGCTGCGGATCGCGCACCTCTTCGGCCGCCGTGGAGATGGCATCGAAGCCGATATAGGCGAAGAAGACGATCGCCGCGCCCTGATGGATGCCGCGGAACCCGTTGGGGGCGAACGGATGGTAGTTGGCGGGGTTGATGTGCTGGACGCCGATGATCACGAAGACGGCGAGCACGACCAGCTTGATGGCCACCATCACGTTGTTGGCGCGCGCGCTCTCCTTCACGCCGAGCACGAGCAGCCAGGTGATGGCGGCGACGATGGCGAAGGCCGGCACGTTCAGCAGCACGGGGACGCCGAAGACGTGCGGCGCGCTTCCGAGCAGCGCCTTCAGCGGCGAATCGGGCGCCGCGAGCATCACCTCGCGATAGCCGTGCACCAGCCAGCCCGGAAAGTCGATGCCGAATCCGCTCACCAGCGACACGAAGTAGCCGCTCCAGCTGATGGCCACGGCTACGTTGCCGACGGCGTACTCGAGGATCAGGTCCCAGCCGATGATCCACGCGATCAGCTCGCCGAGCGTCGCGTACGAGTACGCGTAGGCGCTCCCGGCCTGCGGGATCATGGCCGCCAGTTCCGCGTAGCAGAGCGCGGCCAGCGCGCAGACGAGCCCGAGCAGGATGAACGACACCACCAGGGCCGGGCCCGCGCCAAAGCGGATGACGGTCACGCCGTCGGCGGCGAGCTGTCCGGCGGCCGCCGTGCCGATCGAACTGAATATCCCCGCCCCGATCACGGCGCCGATGGACAGCATCACCAGGTCGGCGGTCCCCAGCGCCCGCCGCAGGTGCGGCGTCTGGTCGCCCTCGTCCGGCAGGAGATCGGCGATCGGTTTGCGGGAGAACAGTCGCATGCGTTTCCTCAAGCTCGGCGCCGCGCGGCCTGGCTAGCCGGCCTGTGGTGCGCGAGCACCGCGGTGCCACCAGTAGTAGACGGGGACGCCGAGCAGCACGATCGCCAGCCCCGTCAGGGCCTGCACGCTCGTCTTCGGCGCCAGCAGCAGCGTGACGGCGACGCCGGACGCGGCCAGCACGTACAGCGCCGGCAGCACGGGGTAGCCAATGGCGCGATACGGCCGCGGCTCGTCCGGGCGCTGGCGCCGCAGCAGGAACAGCCCAACGGTGGTCAGCGCATAGAAGATGAGCGCGGCGAAGATCACGTAGTCGAGCAGCTGGTTGTACGTGCCGGTCAGGCAGAGCACGCTCGTCCAGATGGACTGGACGACGAGCGCGAAGGCCGGCACGCCGTGCCGGCTCAGGACGCCGGCGCGCGCGAAGAACGAGCCGTCCTTCGCCATCGCGTAGTAGACCCGAGCGCCCGACAGGATGAGGCCGTTGTTGCAGCCCAGCGTGGAGATCACGATCGCGCCCGCCATGATCAGCGCGCCGTTGGCGCCGAAGATGCTCTCCATCATCGCCGTCGCCACGCGGTCCTGCGTCGCATGGTCGATGCCGCGCGCCATGATCGTGGCGCCGTCGGCGGCGCCGTGCATGGGAAGGACGGCGAGGTACGCCACGTTCGCGAGGACATAGAGCACCGTCACCATGATCGTGCCGGTCATCAGGGCGCGCGGCAGGTTGCGCGAGGGATTCTGCACTTCCGCGGCGGCGAAGGTGGGCGCGTGCCACGAGTCCGCCGAGAAGAGCGAGCCGACCAGCGCGGAGCCAAACGTGAGCACGAAGAGCGCACCGAGATCCGGCGTCCCCGCAAACAGGTTGCCGCCGCTGAAGTTGGCCGCGACCGCCTCGGCGTTCCGCCCGATCGTGAGCCCGAGCAGGATGAGGATGATGAGCGAGGCCGTCTTCACGAAGGTGAGGATGGTCTGCACCCACTTCCCTTCCTTGACGCCGCGCAGGTTGACCCAGGTGAAGACCCACACCGACACGAGCGCGGCCACGCGCTGCCACGACAGGCCAAACTCCAGGACCGTCCCGCCCGTGTTGATGTCGAACGCCAGGAACCAGCGATCGGCCGTGAAGAACGGGAAGAGCACGCCGAGGAACTTGCCGAAGCCCACCGCGACCGCGGCAATGGTTCCCGTCTGGATCACGATGAACAGCGTCCACCCGTAGAGAAAGCCCATCAGCGGGCCCATCGACTCGCGCAGGAACGTGTACATGCCACCGGCGCGTGGATACATCGCCGCGAGTTCGCCGAATGCGAGGGCCCCGAGCACCGTGATCACGCCCGTGAGGACCCACGCGAGGAGCAGCCACCCCGGCGATCCGAGCGTGCGGCTGATGTCCGCCGAGACGATGAAGATGCCGGAGCCAATCATCGAACCCGCCACCAGCATGGTGGCGTCCGTGAGCGTCATCGCCTTCACGAAGTCCGAGTGCTGATGCGAACCGGCGGACGCGGAGTGGTCGCTCATTCAGGGCCTCGACGACGAGGGTGAAGCCATGCCACGGGGACCGGCAAGAACCCGCCTAAGTTAGGCGCGGGGATGGAGTTGGGCCAGAGGCGAGGCGGGATCCCTCTAATGTTTGCGGAATGGAAGCGAAGTCGACGGTCACAGGATGCACGAAGGGTGACCCACCCCGGCGTCACCCCCTGTTGTCTCTCTGTTGTCTCTCTGTTGTTTCTCTGTTGTCTTTCTGTAGTTAGGGCGCTTCCGCCGAGATCCAAGTGGTGTCTCTCACTGGAGTCCCGTCGGCGCGTACCGCCGGCCGGAAGCGGAACTCCAGCAGCATCTCACGAACCTTCTTGTTGTAACCCGCGTCCTTCGACGGATTGAACGACAGCAGTGTCGTGTTGCCGCGCTCGTCGACGTCGAAGAAGGCGACCAGCTTGTACGGCCGCACCTTGGCCGGCACCGGAATCGGGAGAATCACGAGATTGGTCGGCGTGGGCGGATAGACCTTGCCCGTACCACCGCCGGTGCCGGGGCCGATCCCGGACCCGCGCCCCGTCCCGACCCCCGACCCGACCCCGCCGCCCGAACCGGGTCCCGACCCCGCAGTGCCATCGTTGCCCGACCCGCCGCCGACGCCCGACACCAGGCTGGCATCCTTAACCTCGGGCTGGGCCGGCGCCACCGTCGCGGCCTTCGGCTCCGGCTTCTGCTGAGGCGGCGGGGGAATGATGGGCTTCGGCACCGGCGCCTCGGTCTTGGTCACCGGCGCGGGGGCCGGCGCAACCCGGAGGAAGCGCACAGTCTCCTTCACCAGGCCGCCCGTGCCGCGCGTCCCGCCACCGCCGCCACCCGCTGGCCCGGGGCCGCCCGCACCCTCCCGCGTCGCCTGCAGGGCGTCATGGACAAAGACGGGCCCCGCCAGGAGAAAGAGGATGAGGACGTGCAGCAGGATCGACATCGCCAGGCCACGCGCCTTCCCCTCTTCCCGAATGGGAAGACCAACCGGGGGACGCAACGGTCGACGGAGATGCGGGACAGTCACGAGGGGCAATCGGGGTTGAAGGCCAAAGCCGGCGGCGGAGGTGCACCGTCCTTCTAATACAACCTACAACGGTTTTCGGCTGGGCAAGGGGCGGCCGGACGCCCGCCCCTGCCAAACAGTACGACGGGCGACCCCCGAAGGGTTCGCCCGTCGACTGATACCCGCTGATTGAAACCGGGTTGCCTACTTCGCCGGCTCTTCCGGCGCCGCCTTGGGCGGCACACCGATGACCTTCACGCCGGCACCGCGCGCCTGGTCCATGGCAAAGATGACATCCTGGTAGACCACGTTCGGGTCACCCTTCACGAAGATGATCTTGTCGGGGCGAGGATCGTACACTTCCTTGAGCCGACGGTAGAGGTTCTCCCTCGTGAGCGGTTCCTTGTTGACCGCGAAGTTCCCGCCCGGAAGGACTTCCAGCACGATCTGGTCGGGATTGGGCTTCGCGTCCTTGTCCTGCGGCGTGGGATCTGGGAGCTGCACATCCAGGGCCTTGCGGCTCATCGGGATGATCATCATGAAGATGACCAGCAGCACCAGCAGCACGTCGATCATTGGCGTCAGGTTGGGCTCGGAGTTCAGCCCGCTGCTGCCGCCACCCGTTGACATGCTCATGGCTTGCCTCCCTTGGCACCCATCGGCGAGAAGTTGTCCGTTTCCACGAGCGACTTCGACCCGGGGATCTGGTCCGTGATCATGCCCGTGACGCGCACGCCGTTCTTGGCGGCGATGTCAATGGCGTCGATCACCTTCTCGTACTTGAGCTGATTGTGCGCCTTGAGGAACATGATCTTGTCCTCCGTGCGCTCGTCATAGATCGCCTTGAGCAGCCCGGCGAGGTCTTCGTTCTTGATCTGCTTCTTGTTCAGGTAGTACTGCCCCGATGCATCGATGCCGAGCACCTGGTCCGCATCCTCTTCCGGATGCGGCTTCAGGTTCTGGCCCTGCGGCGGTACGGCGTTGAAGCCCGCGTTGATGGCCGGAATGACGAGCATGAAGATGATCAGGAGCACGAGCATCACGTCAATCATGGGCGTGACGTTCGGTTCCGCCTTTACATCACTTTTCCCGCTGACTGCCATTGACATGGCCGTCCTCCTATAAAGGATGGGAGGTCAGGTCAGACCGGGGACTTGCCGGCGTTCTGCGCGGCCGTGTTGAACTCACGGGTGAAACGCGAACGGCCAAACTCGCCCGACACGCCCTTGATGAGGTAGTCGATCATTTCCTTCGACGAATACGTCATCTCAGCCGTGATGTTGTCGATCTTCGTCTGGAAGTAGTTGAACGCCCACACCGCCGGGATGGCCACGAGCAGGCCGAACGCCGTCGTGATCAGGGCCTCGGAAATGCCGGCCGCGATCGAGCTGATGCCGCCACCGCCACCCGCGGCCATGCCCTGGAACGCGTTCACCACGCCCATCGTCGTGCCGAGCAGGCCCACGAACGGCGCCGTGGCGCCCGTCGTCGCGAGCATCGCCAGGCTGCGCTTCATCAGCACGATCTGCATGAGCATCTCACGCTCGACCGCACGCTCGGCCGAGTTGATGTCCGACACCGTCACCGAGCCGTCCTGGATCAGCGGCTTGATCTCGGCGAGCGCGCCGCCGAGCACCTTGGCGACGTGCGACTTCTTGTAGTTCTCGGCCAGGTTGATGGCCTCGTTGAGGTTGTCCTCTTCGAGGAACTGCGAGAACTCAGGCGCGAACTTGCGCGTCTGCGCCTGCGCCGTGCGCAGGTACCACCACTTCTGCACCATGATGGACAGCGACCACACCGACATGATAAGCAGGGTGTAGACGATGCCCTTGGCGAACATGCCCATGGAGTGCCAAAGTTCGATCAATGACATAGAGAAAGGCTCCCGCGGTTCAGTGGTTCAGTGGTGGTGATGCTACTTCTGGATGGCGAAGACGAATGGCTGCTGCACGAGCTGCTTGACCTTCTTGCCGCCGACCTCGGCCGGGAGGAAACGCATGCCCGGGAGGGCGTTCTTCACGGCGAGGGCGAAGAGTTCGTGCGAGGTCTTGAGGACCTTGAACGAGCCGGTTTCGGCACGTCCCGTGGTGTCGACCGTGAACTGGGCGAGCACCTCGCCCTCCACGCCGGCCGACTTGAGAATCTCGGGATAGCGGGGCGCCGCGGATCCGGGCGCCTGCACCACCGGCTTCTCCACCTGGAACTCGAAGTAGGTCTGCCCCTGCTCGACCGGGACAATACCGCCCTTCACACCGTTGGCGACGCCGCCCTGCACGCCCTTGCCCGAGAAGTCCGCCTCGTTCGTCACCGAACGCGACAGGTCGATCTCCGGGATGACGTCGGGGATGTTGATAGGCGCCGTCAGCACCTGGAAGCCCTTCACGACCGGCACAGCCTGTTCCATCTTCGGCTGCTCCTTGGGCGCTTCCTTCGGCTTTTCCTTCTTCACTTCGACGAAGTCGACCTTCTGCTCCTTCGCCTCGCGCAGTTTCTGGCCGGCATTGGCGGTGGCGACGATCGCCCCATAGACCAACAGGACGTGCGCGACGCCGGAGAAGAATCCTCCGCCGAAGAACGGCTGCTTCTGCGCTTTCGACTCAAGCAGGTTATTGAACACTACGCACCCCGTGTGTGGCTGCGGTGAATCTGGTACGGCGGTTCGTGCATGTCATTCTAGAGCCGAGAGATGAAGGCAGTAACCGCAGCAACATTAAGTTTCGCTTAACGCGATGTTACGGTTTGCTTTCGGGATCCGGCGCCCCGTCCTCGACTGGCGCACTCGCCGCTTCGTCCGCCCGCAGCGGCAGTGACACCGTGAAGGTGGACCCGCGCCCCAGCCGCGACGCGACCGTGATGGACCCGCCGTGCGCGTGCGCGATGTATTGGCTGATGGCGAGCCCCAGCCCGACGCCGGAGCGCTCCGAGGTGCGCGACCGCGCCCGGTCCGCCCGCCAGAAGCGGTCGAAGACGTACGGCAGGTCGGCCCCGGCGATGCCGACGCCGGTGTCCCGCACGGCAAACTCCACGGTGTCGCCGCGGCGCAGCAGTGAGATGTCCACGTGGCCGCCGCGCGACGTGTACTTCACGGCGTTCGTGACGAGGTTGAGGAGCAGCTGCCGGAGGCGCAGCGCGTCGCCCATCACGGTCGCGTCTTCCAGCGCCTCCACGCCCACCTTGAGCCCCGCCTCTTCGCCGAGGATCTGCGCGGTCTCCAGCACGTCCACCACGAGCGGCCCCAGGGCCACGGGCTCGCGGTGCAGGTCGAAGCGCCCCTCGTCGGCGCGGGCGAGCGTCAGGAGCGACTCCACCAGGTCGGCCATGCGCGTCGTTTCCTGCAGCGCCTCCTCGAGCGCCACGAGTCCTTCATTAGATCGCGGCCCGGCCGACATGGCCCGCTCGAGATCGGCGCGCAGCACGGTCAGCGGCGTCTTGAGCTCGTGACTCGCGTCCGCCGTGAACCGGCGGAGCCCCGCAAACGACTGCTCGAGGCGCGCGATCATCGCGTTCAGCGTCGCCGAGAGCCGCGCCAGTTCGTCGTCGCCTTCGGCCTGCGGCAGCCGGCGGTGCAGGGAGCGTCCGTCGGTGATGGCCGAGACGTCGCCGATGATCTCGTCCACCGGCCGCAGCGCCCGTCCGGTGATCATGAACGCCACCAGCACCGACAGCAGCACGATGAGCGGCGCGATGAGCACGAAGACGCCGAACTGCTCGCTCCCGATGAACTCGGTGGACGCCGCGGAGCTGCCGGCCACCACGCGACGCACCGGGCCGGCCTCGCCGTGCTCGAAGCGCGCCACCAGCAGCACCTTGTCCGCCGAGAGGCGCACGGTGGCCACGAGCGTGTCCTCGGAGAGCCGCATCACGGTGCGCAGCAGCGCATCGAGGTCATCCGGCGGCAGGGCCTGCGCCGCCGCCGAGAGGTACAGCGCGTGCGCCGAGTCGGTGACCACGAGGTAATCGGGAATGAGGTCGAGCCGCGCCTTGATGCGAAGCTGCAGCTCCGGCTCGCGCTGCGAGCCGGTGGTGTCGACCACGACGGGGTTGTTCTGCGTTCCCGCCTGCGTCAGCACGAGGTGCCCGAGGTCGGCGAGCATCGACACGCGGGTCTGCAGGTCGCGCAGCACGGCGGCGCGGCGCGCCGTCCAGAGCGCCACCGCAAAGGCCAGCATCGTCCCGAACAGCGCGAGCGCGTAGGCCGCGGTGACCCGGGACCGGATCGAGGACACGGGCGCCTACGCCTTGACCACGTAGCCGACGCCGCGCACGGTCGCAATCAGCTTCTTCTCGCTCGCCGAGTCGACCTTCTTGCGCAGATGGTTGATCACGACGTCCACGATGTTCGTGCCGGGATCGAAGTGGTAGCCCCAGGCGTACTCGGTGATCAGCGTCCGGCTCATCACCCGTCCTGCATGCCGCATGAGGTACTCGAGCACGAGGAACTCCTTCGGCGTCAGCTCGATCAGCTTGCCGTCGCGCCGCACCTCGCGCGCGTCCAGGTCGAGCGTGAGCCCGCCCACCTTCAGGACGGGCGTCGCGAGGGCGCGCGGCCGGCGCGCGAGGGCCTCGACGCGGGCGAGCAATTCCTCGAACGCGAACGGTTTCGTCACGTAGTCGTCGGCGCCGGCGCGCAGCGTCGTCACCTTGGCGTCGACGGCATCCTGCGCCGTGAGCACCAGCACGGGTCGCTCGAAGCCCCACGACCGCAGGTCGCGCAGGACGTCGAGCCCCTGCTTGCCGGGCAGCCGCATGTCGAGCACGAGCAGGTCATACGGCTGCGAGCGCGCCAGCCGCTCCCCCTCGAGGCCGTCCGCCACGAGATCGACGCTCCAACGTTGCTCTTCGAGCCCGCGCTTCACGAATTGGCCAACCGTCGGGTCGTCCTCGATCACCAGCACTTTCATCTATGGTCGCGCCCCCGGGCGCTGGAAGCCGTATTCGCGAATCTTCCTGTACAGCGTCTTCGCCGAGATGCCGAGCAGCTCTGCCGCATGCCCCTGGTGCCATCCGGTGCGTTCCAGCATCGCCTCGATGTGGCGGCGCTCGAGCGCCGCCAGCGTCAGCGGCACCGGCAACGCCCCCTCGGCACCGGTCGACGTCGCCGGAAGGGCCAGATGCTGCAGTTCCACCACGCCCCCCCGCGAGAGCAGCACGCCGCGCTCCAGCACATTGCGCAACTCCTGCAGGTTCCCCGGCCAATGATAACGCTGCAGCGCGTCGATCGCGTCCGCCGAGAGCGTGGCCACCGACCCGCCCAGCTCACGCAGGAAGCCTTCTGCCAGGATCGGGATGTCGACGGCGCGTTCGCGGAGCGGCGGCAGCGCGATGACGACGGACGAGAGCGCCGACGCAAGTTCGCCGCGCACCCGGCCGCCTCGCGCGTCGCTCCGGAGGTCGGCCGACGTCGTAGCGATCAGTCGTGCGTCGAAATCGAGCCGGCGCGCCGCCCCCACCCGCTTGTAGCGGCCGCTCGTGACGGCGTCGGCCAGCGTTCCCTGTACCGACGGATCGAGCTGGTCGACGTCGAGTACGCAGAGGGTGCCGCCCGCGGCCTGTTGCACGAGGCCCGCACTCGCCGGACCGCGCGCCCCGCCCTCGAAGCCGAAGAACTCCGTCGCCTGGCGCGACGCGGCCACCGTGCTCGCCGCTACCTCCACGAAGGGTCCGGCGGCCCGTGGGGACGCGCGATGGAGCGACCGTGCCAGCTTGGCCTTCCCCGTTCCGTCCTCGCCCTGAATGAGCAGCGGCTCCATGGTCGAGGCCGCACGACCCGCCAGCGTCAACACCGCCTTGAGCGGCGGGTGCTCCGTCCGGATCTCCGGCATCGTGTCGAGCTGGGACAGGCGCGTCGAGAGGCGACGATTGTCGGCCGACAGGCGGCGTTTCTCCGCCGCGCGGCGCACCAGCGCCTCGATCGCCGCCAGATGATATGGCCGCGCGATCACGTCGTACGCGCCGAGGCGCGTGGCGGCAACGGCCAGGTCGAGCGTCCCCTGTCCCGTCGAGATGATGCACTCGGGCGGCAGTGGCTCCTCCCGCACC
>DASXUN010000029.1 GCA_036504815.1 Gemmatimonadaceae bacterium
GGAGGGAGGTCACCGGTGCGCCGGCGATCTCCCTCCTCGTTCCACGTCTCCCGCCCCGTCCCTGAGCCTCCATCCCCCTCCCCGTTCCGTCAGCCTTTGGATCACATCTTGTCCACGCTTGTCCGATTGAACTGGTATGCACAATGCCTATTTTGCTCCCGCACCCGACACGCGGAGTGGAGAGCAGATGCGGACCCTCATCGTAGGCATATCGGCGGTGGTGCTGGGCGCGCCGGTGGTGGATACGACGCTGTGGGCACAGGGCGCGCCGGCGGGGGCGCCAGCTAGCGGGGCGCCGCCGGTGCAGATCTCGGCGTCGGTGCGCGCGCGCGCCGAGTCGTGGGACTGGTTCGACGCGGGCGCGGCGGGGGAGTACTCGTATGCCCACCTGCTGGCGCGGGTGTCGACGGCGCAGTCGCGGGCGCACTGGTCGTGGCGCGTCGAGGGGGCCGTGCCGGTGCTGCTGGGCCTGCCGGACGACGCCACGCTCGCCGCGCCGGGCGGACAGCTGGGCCTTGGCAGCACCTACTACGCGGCGAATGACGCCAAGCGCAACGTCGCTAGCGTATTCGTGAAGCAGGCCTTCGTCCGCTGGACGGCGAACGGCCACGCGCTGCGGGTGGGGCGCTTCGAGTTTGCGGACGGCGCCGAACGCGCGCCGGCCGATCCGACGCTCGCCGCGGTGAAGGCGCAGCGCGTTGGGCAGCGACTGATCGGCCCGTTTGGTTTCTCCGCGGTCGGCCGTTCATTCGACGGCCTGCACTACACGGGACGCGTGCAGAAGGCGGGGCTGACGGTCGCGGCCGTACGCCCGACGGCCGGGGCGTTCCGTGCCGATGCGCAGCCGGGACTCGACATCAACGTGGCGTACGCGGCGCTGACGACGGGCGCGCGCGCGACGAACGCCGAGCACGACCTGCGCCTCTTCGGCCTGTGGTACGATGACGAACGCGGCACCGTGCCGACGGACAACCGGGCGGCAGCGGCGCGCAGCGCCGATCGCAGCGCCATCGAGGTGCTCACACTCGGCGGGCACTGGACCGCGATCTTCAAGAGCGGGCGGGCGAAGTTCGACGCCGTGGCGTGGGGGGCGTGGCAGGGGGGCGACTGGGGGCGGCTGGATCACGCCGCCAACGCGGTAGCCCTGGAAGGAGGATTCCAGCACGCCGCGCTTCCGTGGGGGACGTGGATTCGCGCCGGGGTGCTGCGGACGAGCGGCGACGACAACGCAGGCGACAATCGCCACGAGACCTTCTTCCAGGCGCTGCCGACGCCGCGCGTGTATGCGCGGATGCCGTTCTACAACATGATGAACTCGTCCGAGACCTTCGCCACGGTGCAGGCGAAGCCGCACGCGAAGGTGACGCTGCGCGCCGGCGCGCACGCGCTGGAACTGACCGAGGCGCGCGATTTGTGGTACCTTGGCGGCGGTGCCTTCGACAGCCGGGTTTTCGGTTTCGCGGGGCGTCCGTCCAGCGGCGCGACGCCGCTCGCGCGCGTGATGGATGTGTCGGTCGCCTGGCAGCCGCATGCGCGACTTGCCGTCGAACTCTACGGGGCGTCGGCGCGGGGCGGCGCGGTGGTGCAGGGCGCCTACGCGGGGAATCGCGTGGCGCGTTTCCTCTATCTCGAGACCACCCTGAGCCGCTGACCGATGACCAAGTGGATCGCGATCGTGATTGCCGCGCTGCTCGGCACGGCGAGCGGACTGGGCGGGTACACGTTCATCGCCGCCAAGGGCTACTCGTACCTGACGAACGACGCGGCGGCCTGCGCCAATTGCCACGTGATGCGCGAGCACTTTGCCGCCTGGCAGAAGTCGAGCCATCGCGCGGTGGCGGTGTGCAACGACTGCCACGCGCCGCACGACAACATGGTGCACAAGTACCTGGTGAAGGGGGAGAACGGCTTCTGGCACTCCCTGAACTTCACGACCGGGATGCATCCCGATCCGCTGCGCATTCGCGAGAAGAACCGGCGCGTGACCGAGGCGGCGTGCCTCAGCTGCCACGGCGATCTCGCGGCGAGCATCTCGCCCGCGGCCCGCGCCGGGCACTCAGGGACGGGGGACGACGCGCTGGACTGCATCAAGTGTCATCGGTACGTGGGGCATTGGGTGCGGTGAGGGGCGATGGTGATGGCGGAGGGCCGATTGCTGATGGCGGATGGCGGATGGCGGATGGCTGATGGCTGATGGCTAATGGCTGATGGCGGATGACTTATAGCCGCATTGCACTTCGAACTTTGCATACCGATTTCTCGCCCTGTTGGAGAATCCTTCCATGTTCCTTCGCTTTCGTCGCGGCATCACGCCGCTGACCCTGATCCTCGTCGCCGTCGCCTTCGGGCTCGCCGCGGTCATCGCGGGCTACATGCTGCGCGACATCACGCGCAAGCAGGACGAGGCGCGCAATCCGTTCTATCGCGTGGTCGCGCTGACCGACACGACCACGGATCCCGCCGAGTGGGGGAAGAACTTCCCGCTGCAGTACGACGGGTACCGGCGCACGACCGACATGGTGCGCACCCGCTACGGCGGGAGCGAGGCGATGCCGCACGTGCCCACCAAGCTCGATCCGCGCGACACGGTGTCGCAGTCGCGGCTCAAGGAAGATCCGCGCCTGGTGCAGATGTGGGCGGGGTACGCCTTCTCCAAGGACTTCCGCGAGGAGCGCGGGCACGCGTACATGCTGACCGACCAGATGTACACGGAGCGCCAACAGGTCGCCAAGCAGCCGGGGACGTGCATCAACTGCCACGCCTCGACGTACGCGACGATGATCCGCCTGGGCAAGGGCGACCTGATGAAGGGCTTTGACGCGCTGAACCACCTGCCGTACTTCGACGCGCTCAAGGAGACGGGGAACCATCCGGTGTCGTGCGTGGACTGCCACGATCCGGCGTCGATGGCGCTGCGCGTGACGCGCCCGGCCTTCATGGAGGGAATCCGCGCCTACAAGGCGTCGCTCGGCATCAAGGACTACGACGTCAACAAGCAGGCGACGCGCGCCGAGATGCGCAGCTACGTCTGCGGGCAGTGCCACGTGGAGTACTACTTCAAGGGGCCGGAGAAGCGGCTCACCTTCCCGTGGTTCAACGGGCTCGCCGGCGATTCGATCCTCGCCTACTACCAGAAGGACGGGCACAAGGACTGGGTGCACGCCATCTCCGGCGCGCCGGCGCTGAAGGCGCAGCATCCGGAGTTCGAGATGTTCAATCAGGGCGTGCACGCGCGCAGCGGCGTCGCCTGTGCCGACTGCCACATGCCATTCCAGCGCGAGGGCGCGCAGAAGATCAGCGACCATCACGTACGGAGCCCCATGCTGATGGTGAACCGCGCCTGCCAGACCTGCCACAAGCAGACGGAAGCGGAACTCAAGTCGCGCGTGGAGCTGATCCAGGACCGCACGTTCGGGATGCGCAACCTGGCGATGGACGCGCTGCTTGACCTGATCAACGACGCGGCGGTGGCGCGCAAGGCGGATTCGACGAGCGCCGCGCTCAAGAAGGCGCAGGACTTCCAGCGCCAGGCGCAGTTCCTGCTCGACTTTGTGGAAGCGGAGAACTCCGTCGGCTTCCACGCGCCGCAGGAAGCGGCTCGGCTGCTGGAGAAGTCCATTGACTTCTCGAGGAAGGGGCAGCTCGCGTTGAGGCCGATGGCTAAGTAGAGGGGGACGGAACGAGGAGGGGGTGGAGGCTTAGGGACGAGGTGGGAGACGTGGAACGAGGAGAGAGATCGCTGGCGCACCAGTGATCTCCCTCCTCGTTCCGCATCTCGTTCCTCCTCGCCTAGCCTCTACCTCGTCCTCGTTCCGTCAGGTTCGCCTCTACCCCCTCCTCGTTCCGCTACCGAATCATCCCCACAATCCGCCGTCCAATCTCCGGGTACGCCCCATCCAGATGATGCCCGCCGCTCATCTTCACCACCACCGCCGGCGGTGCGAGTTCGGGGCAGATGGTCTCCTTCTCATCTTCGCCGTAGAAGCAGATGAGCGGCATCGCGCCCATCGCCCTGATTTCGGGCATCAGCGGCGGGTCGCCGGGCGCGGGGGTGGACGACAGGAGATCGCGCATGCGGAAATGGAAGCCGGCGGTGCGTTCGCTGCCGATGAGCACGACGAGCTTCACGCTCGCGCGCAGGGCGGGGGGCAGCCGGTTCACGGCGAACGGGGCGATGCCGGCGCCGCGCGAGTAGCCGATGACGATGACGGAATCGCGGTGCCACTTGGCGTGGTATGCCGTGATGATGCGGGCGAGATCGGCGGCGGCCTGTGCGGGCGTCTTGCCGGACCACAGGTACGTGCGCTGGTTGAATCCGACGACGGGGATTCCGGCCGCGGCCAGCTGGGCCGACACACCCTGGTCGAGCGCCACCCAGCCGCCATCGCCGGTGAGGAAGACGGTGAAGAAATGACCGCTCCCCGCGGCCGGGACTTCAGTGAGGGGGAGGTCGGCGAGGGACGACGGCACCTGCGCACGGATGGGCGCCGCGGCGAGTCCGACGGTGAGGGCGACGGCGATGCGGCGTGCAACGGTCATTTCTTCACGATCCCCGTGATTCCGCCCGAAATCAGCGCGGCGACATTGGTGAGGATGCGCGGCAGCCACAGGCCGCCCGGCGACGCGAGGTACCGCGGCTCCCAGATGGGATCGAACTTCTGCTTGTATTCGCGCAGTCCCTGGAAGTTGTAGAAGTTCTCGCCGAACCTGTAGACGAACGAGCCGACGCGGTTCCAGAGCGGCGCGAGCGCGCGATTCTCGAGGCCCGCCAGCGGCGCCATCCCCAGGTTGAAGTGCGAGAAGCCCTCGGCGTGGCCGTACAGCATCAGCTGGATGAACAGGTACTCCATCACGTTCTCGGGGGCCTGCGCGGAGTAGCGCATGAGGTCCACCGTGAGTTCGTCGCCGGGCTGCCCGCGCCAGACATTGGCGAAGGCGACAATGCGTCCCTCGCGCCGCACGACCGCCATCGGGAAGCGGCGCAGGTACGCCTCGTCGAAGTAACCCAGCGAAAAGCCCTTCTCGCGCACGCTCTTGGCTGCCAGCCAGTCATCGGAGACGGCGCGCAGTTCGGGGAGGACGGCGGAAAACTCCTCCGCGGGCACGATGCCGAACGTGCCGCCGTCCTTCTCCACCTGGTTGACCACGCGGCGCATCCCCTTGCGCGCGCCACCCTGCAGCGAGAAGTCGGCGAGCGGCACCCGCGCCTCCTCGCCGAGCTTGAGCAGCGAAAGCCCGAGGTCGAGGTAGAGCGGAAGGTTGTGCATCCGCACCTGATAGAAGACGGTCGCCGCGCCGTGCCGGTCGGCGAGTTCCCGGAAGCGCCAGGCGAGTTCCTGCCGTTCGCTGGGCGCGCCCACGGGATCGCCCAGCGCGATGAACGACCGCCCGGCGGCGCCGTACATCACGAACGCATTGCCGGCGTCGCTGAAGAGCAGCGACTTGTCGCCGAGGAGCGCGAGGTTCGACTGCACGTCGCGCGACGACTGCACGATGACCGCGGCGCGCGCCATCGACTCCTCGTCCGGCGGCTCGCACTTGGCGGGGGCGGGACGCAGCAGCCGCTGAAGGGCGACGACGAGCAGCAGCGCAGTGACGCCCACCGAGGCGCGCAGGAAGCGCGGCGCGTCGCCGCGCACGGCGAACTCCCACCACAGGTCGTGCGAGTAGTCGACGTGCTTGAAGGCGAAGAGCCCGAGCCAGAACGTCGCGCCCACCACGAGCGTGATGGCGGCGGCCCATCCCGGCGAGAAGACATCGCTCATCATCGACGCGCGGCGATAGAAGTGCCGTCGCGCCGGGAGGAGCGCGGTGAGGACGAGCGCGAGGAAGGTCGCCTCCTCGAAGTCGGCGCCCTTGCCGAGCGAGGCGATGATGCCGACGATGAGCACGCCGCTCGACAGCCACCAGGCGGCATCGAGCCGCCGGGCGAGGCCCCAGGCGAGCAGCAACAGCGCCGCACCGGCCACGCTTGCCGTGAAGTGCGACAGCTCGATGACCGCCAGCGGGAAGATGTCGGCCAGCAGGTGCAGTCGCGACCGCACGCCCGGCGTTGCCCCGGAGAGCAGCAGGATGGTCCCCGAGGTGAACGTCGTCACCGCAAGCATCGATGGCACGACGCCCGGCACCCATCGTCCCGCCACCTGCGCCGCACGGGCAATGCCGTGCCGCGCGCGCGACACCTCGTGCGCGGCGAGAAGCGCGACCGCCGCCCCCAGCGGAACGAGATAGTACACGACGCGATACGCGAGGAGCGCGCCGGCCAGTCCGGCAGTCGGGATTTCTTCCTTCAACAACAGGACGATCACCGCTTCAAAGATGCCAACGCCACCGGGAACATGGCTGAGCAGGCCGACGACCTGTGCCAGCAGGAACGCGCTCAGGAAAGCGCCGAACGGCACCGGATGGTCCGGCGGGAGCAGCACGAACAGCACCGAACCGGCGGCCACCCAGTCGAGCGACGAGGCGAGCACCTGCGAGACGGCCAGCGACGGACGCGGCAGCGGAAACTCCCATCCGAGCGCGCGCAACGGCGCCTTGCGCACCGCGCTGGAGACGAGATACCCGATGACGAGCACGAGCAGCAGCGCGCCGATGGTCGCGAGCGACTCGACGGGGAGGCCGAGCAGGTCAGGTGTGGCGCGCGGTTCGATGAGGAAGACGGCGCCGCCGATGGTGAGCACGCCCAGCCAAAACGTGACAGCGTTGAACCCGACGGCCATCGCGATGTCGGCGCTCGACAGGCCCCACGCCGAGTAGAACCGGTAGCGGAGCGACCCGCCGAGCAGCATCGGGAAGCCGAGCGACTGCGAGAGCGCGTACGCGACGAAGCCGACGAAGGCGACCCGCCGCGTGGCGAGCGGCCGCTGGATGTAGCGCAATGCGAGCCAGTCGTAGCTGACGAGCGCCAGGTAGCCGAGCGCGGTGAGGCCCAGCCCGTAGAGCAGCTGCGTGCGGGGCACCGCCTGGATGGCGAGCCGGATGTCGCGGTAATGCAGCGTGGCCAGCTCGTGGTGCAGCGACCAGAGCGCGATGCTGAACACCAGCGCCCCGGCCAGCACGCCCAGCGAACGAGTGAGATGCTTCTTCACGGTCATCTCGTAGCCCCAACCGTCGCCTTTCGTTCCAGTGAACCCCAGCCCACGGTGCGGCCGCGCACGGCCGCAAGGAACGACCGCAGCACGACCCAGTACATCACCTGCCGGTACGCAAAGCGCTGCAGCACGATGAGCCAGGTGAGCGAATACTCCTCGTCGGGCTCCATCAGGAAGGCGATCACCGCCCCCAGCCAGTCGGTGACGAGGAAGACGGCGTAGAAGATGAGGATCTGGTACAGGTCCACCAGCGCATACGATTCGCCGAACGACTGCCACGTCAGCCACACCGAGACGAGGCCGTAGACGAAGAGCAGGTCGGCAAGCGGCGAGAGCGCGGTGAGAATCAACTGGAAGAGCCAGGTGTTGGGCAACGCCACCATCCCGAGCGTGCCGAACCGGGGATTCAGCAGGGCATCGCGATGTTTCCAGGCGCACTGGAGCGTGCCGAACGACCAACGGAATCGCTGGCGGGCGAGGCCGCGCAGCGAGTCGGGCGCCTCGGTCCACGCGATGGCGCGCTGGGCGTATCCCACCGAATAGCCGGCCTTGTGCACGGAAATCGTCAGGTCCTGATCCTCGGCCAGGGTCTCGCCGCGGAATCCGCCCACGGCGAGCACGACCTCCTTGCGCCACGCGCCCACCGCGCCCGGCACCACCGTGATGCAGTCGAGCAGGGCGAAGGCGCGCCGGTCGAGGTTCTGGCTGGTGACGTACTCGAGCGCCTGCCAGCGCGTGACGAGGTTGAGCCGGTTGCCCACCTTGGCGTTGCCGGCCACGGCGCCCACCTTCGGATCGGCGAGCGGCGCCACCAGTTCGGCCACCGTGCGCGGTTCGAAGAGCGTGTCGGCGTCGAGGCAGATGACGATGTCGGCGCTGGCGCGGGCGATGCCGTGGTTGAGCGCGCTCGCCTTGCCGCCATTGGGCTTGGTGAGGACGATGACGCGCGGATTGCCGTCGAAGGCGTGGCGCGCCACGGCGTACGTGTCGTCGGGCGAACCGTCGTCGACGACCACGACGTCGAGCGGTCCGGCGTAGTCCTGCGCGAGCAGTGAGTGCACCGTGCGCTCGATGACCTTCGCCTCGCGATAGGCGGGGACGATGACGGTGACGGGCGGGGCGAAATCGGTGGCGCGCGGCGCGCCGTGCCGCACGCGCTGGATGACGGCGAGGGCCAGGATGAACGCGAGGCGGCCGACGCCGAG
Organism: Gemmatimonadaceae bacterium; assembly: GCA_036504815.1. Taxonomy (NCBI): domain Bacteria; kingdom Pseudomonadati; phylum Gemmatimonadota; class Gemmatimonadia; order Gemmatimonadales; family Gemmatimonadaceae; species Gemmatimonadaceae bacterium. The sequence goes on from DASXUN010000029.1 coordinate 8,300, forward strand.
AATCACCGCCACGAAAAAGAGCCAGTACAGCCCCCAATCGGCCGCGCCGATGGCGCCGAACGCGAGCATGTCCACCGACCGCTCCAGCGTGGAGCGCCTCGGGAGCGCCGGCATCGCGTCGTCGCGCGAAACACCGGCAAGGGTGGAGGCGAGCACCAGCGTGTCGCCGCGCGCCTTGAGCGAGTCGATGATGGGGCCGAGCGCCGCGACGGTCGCCGAGCGATCGCCGCCGCCGTCGTGCATCAGCACGATATTGTTGCCGCTCCGCCGCTTGGCCATCGTCTGCCCGATGATCAGCGCGGGATCCTTCAGGCGCCAATCCTCGGAGTCGATGCGCACGCCGACGGTGACGTAGCCGAGCCGCGTGGCCATCGCGACGGGATCGAGCTCGTCGGCGGTGGTGGGCTCCGCGTCGCCGAAGTACGGCGGACGGAAGAGCACGGTGCGGCGGCCGAGAATCGTCTCGATGAGCCGCTCGGTGGCCACGAGTTCGAGGTGGCCGACCCACGGCGCGGTGAGCGAGAGGTTGCGGTGCGTGTAGGTGTGATTGCCGATCTCGTGCCCTTCGCGATAGATGCGGCGCACGATGCCGGGGCGGTCGTCGGCGTCGCGGCCGACGATGAAGAAGGTGGCCGGGACGCCGCGGCTCTTCAGCGTGTCGAGGATGTCCGGCGTCCAGCGCGCGTCGGGGCCATCGTCGAAGGTGAGCGCCACCTTGCCCTCGGAATCGCCAAAGCGCTGGATCACCCACGGCGACGGCAACACCGTGAGCGACTCGGCCACCACGAGGCCGCGCGGCGCGTCGAGCCGAAGTGTGCGCGTGCCGGCCGTGGGCGGCGAGCGCATCCGCAGCAGTTCGCCGTTCCCCTCGAATTCCACCTGATAGCCGGCCGGAATGTCGTTGATCTCACTCGGCGACGGCGGGGTGGGATCGCGGTCGAGCAGCGCCCAGAGCGACGGGTCCTCGGCGCCGAGCCGCCAGAGGGCCGCGCCCGCGGCCTTCAGCCGCGCCACAGTGGTGAGGTGATTCCATCCCGTGGCGGCGTCGAGGAACCAGGCCACGTGACTGGTGCTGTCGGGGTCGTCCCACGCCGCGTACGGATTGAGCGCGATGGAATCGAAGCGCACGACGGCGTTGGCGGCGCGCACCTTGCTGATCATTTCCTGATACGTGACGGCGTGACCGCTGAGGCGGCCGCCCGCGTCGTTCCAGTCGTAGCCGAAGGCGCCGAGCGCGAGGATGGCTTTCTTTGCCCCGACGGCGGGCGTCAGCGCGCTGGCGCGCTCATCGTACCAGGCCTGGCTGGCGACGGGCCCCGGATCGCCGCGGCCAAAGTGCTCGTCGTAGAGCATCACGAAGACGTAGTCGCACGGCGCGGCCACCTCGCGCGCCGTGGAAGTATCCACCGACGCCGCGATGGTGGTGGTGACGAGCCGCTTGGCCGGCGCCATCGCGGTGCGCAAATCGCGCAGGAAGGCGACCCAGTCGTGGACGAGGTCGTCGGGCACTTCCTCGAAGTCGATGGTGATGCCGGCGAGACCGTAGCGTTCGGCCACCGCCGTGAGTTGCGCGATCGCCTTGCGCCGCGCGACTGGATGCGTGAGCAGGCGGCGCAGGTCGGCGGTCGCGAAGACGCCACTTTGCGAGTCGAAGTTGCTGACCATCGCGAAGATGCGCGGCCGCGACTCCGGGGGGAGCAGGCTGTTGGCGAACAGGATGCGCGGGTCGAGGTCGAGGCGGAGCGAGTCGCCGCGGGGCGCGACGAAGATCCATTCACTCACCACCCAGTCGAGTTCACTCGCGTGGGCGCGATACGCGGCGAACGAGTTGTCGTCCCACTTGACGTTGAAGCCCACCACGAGCGGCGGGCGCACCGGATTGGGGGCGGCCGGCGCGACGGCGCGACGGGCCTCGCTGCGCCCCCCGCGCGGGATGGTCAGGCGCTCGGGGTGCTCGGCGCGCGGGGCGGGGTGAATGGCGAGCGCCGCCAGCAGCCGGCGGCGGGCGCTCAGGCGCTCGCGCTCGCTGCGGGAACTCGTGAAGCCGTTTCGCGTGGCGCCGCGGACCGTCCGCTGGGCCTCGCGCATCGAGGGAAGGAGCGGCGGGATGACGATACTGATGACGAGGCCCAGCGCCAGAAGCGAGGAGATGACGCCGAAGCCCAGTGCGATGCGCCGAACCCGCCGCCAGCGCTGGCCGGAAGGGTCGATGAAGATGTGCGGGAGATCAGACGGGGACACTACTGGGGAACGGGGAGGGGATGGAGGCGAAGGGACGGGGGACGAGTGCAGGAACGGGGGGAAACGTGCGACTACGGGAGGGCAGGTGCCGCGGCAGGATGGCCGTGCAACTACGGTATTGCCCCTCTGGTAATGGAAGTCCTACGCCAGTATGGGATGAACCCCACTCAATCATACTCGTTCCACACCCCGTCCCCCGTCCCTGCGCCTCTACCTCCTCCTCGTTCCGCCCTCGTTCCCCTTGTTTCTAACCTCGCTCCCCAGCTATGTTTATAGGCTGTAAGTATCCTTGTCCGGCGCGCAATCGCCACGAAGGGGGGAGAACGTAATTGTCGGAAGTCATCATCCATGACGATGAGAACTTCGAGCGTGCGCTCAAGCGCTTCAAGAAGAAGTGCGAGAAGGCCGGGATCCTGTCTGATCTGCGCAAGCATCGTCACTATGAAAAGCCGAGCGAACGCCGCAAGCGCAAGATGAATGCGGCGATGCGCAAGAATCGTCGCACCCGCTCGAACTAGATGGCCTCCCTGCAGGATCGCCTCGCCGCGGAGCTCACCGCCGCGCGCAAGGCCCAGGACAAGGCGCTGACGCTGCTCCTGGGGACGATCCTCGCCGACACACGGAACCGCGAAATCGAACTCCGGCGTGCGCTCACCGACGACGACGTCATCGATGTGCTGCGCAAGGGCGTGAAGAAGCGGAAGGAGTCCGTGGCGGCGTACGAGCAGGCGGGACGGACGGAACTCGCGGCGCAGGAGGCGGCGGAGGTGGCGGCGCTCGAACGCTACCTTCCGGCATTGGCCAGCGAGGACGACGTGCGTGGCGCTGTGCGGGCCGCCATCGCGGCCGGCGCGAAGGGCGTCGGACCGGTGATGGGTGCGGTGATGCCCCAGTTCAAGGGGCGCGCCGACGGTGGCATGATCAACCGCGTGGTTCGCGAGGAGCTCGGCAAGGCGGAGTGACACCCCCCAACGTGGTACCCGAACAAGCCCGAACAGGCGATCACGATCGCCCGGTCGGGTTTTTTCGTCCCCACGCGCTGACGGTCCTCGAGTTCCCGCGCGTCCTCGAGGTCGTGGCGGGGTACGCGCACTCGTCGCTCGGCGCGGCGCGGGTGATGGCGTTGATGCCATCGCAGGCACTCGACCTCGTGCGCGCCGAGCATGCGCGCGTGGAGGCGATGCGGTCGCTCGTCACGAGCGACGACGGCTGGGCGGGCGAGCCCATCCCCGACCTCACGGCGGCGCTGGCGCGGCTCCGCATCAGCGGGACGGTGCTCGACGGCCTCTCGCTGCGCGACGCCGGCCGGCTGCTGGGCTCGGCGCGCCGCACGCGCGACGCGATCTACGCCGACCACGTGAGCCCGATGGCGCGCGCCCTGCTCGTCGAGTACGCCGACGTGATGGCGCGCGACGCCGAGCTGGAGCGGCGGCTCGAGAAGGCGCTCGACGACGACGGCAGCGTGCGCGACGACGCGTCGCCGGCGCTGCGACGCATCCGGCGCGAGATGGCGGGGGCCGAGGGCGAACTGGTGCGCCTGCTCGAGCGGCTGATGGCGAAGCTCGATCCGCACCATCAGGTGAGCGACGCGTCGGTGACGGTGCGCAACGGCCGCTACGTGATCCCGGTGCGCCGCGAAGGCGCCAAGCACACCGGCGGCATCGTGCACGACACGAGCGCGAGCGGCGCGACGGTGTTCATCGAGCCGCCGGCGGCCGTCGAGGCGGGGAATCGCATTCGCGAGCTGGCCATCGAGGAGCAGCGCGAGATCGAGCGCATCCTGCGCGAGCTGACCGACGCGCTGCGCCCGCATCACTCGGCGCTGGAGCTGTCGCTCGAGGCGCTGGTGACGCTCGATTCGCTGGCGGCGCGCGCCAAGTATGCGGTGGCGGCGCGCTGCAACCCGGCCCCGCTGGGCGCGCCGGCGGAGGGCTTCGCCATTCGCAACGGCCGGCACCCGCTGCTGCTGGCCCGGGGCGCCGACGTGGTGCCGTTCGACCTCGAGATGCTGCCGGGCGAACGGACGTTGCTGGTGTCGGGTCCCAACACCGGCGGCAAGACGGTGCTGCTGAAGGCGCTGGCGCTGCTGTCGCTGATGGCCCAGAGCGGGATTCCCGCGCCCGTGGGGCCGGAGAGCCGGCTGGCGGCGTTCGACGGCGTCTTCGCCGACATCGGCGACGAGCAGAGCATCGAGGCTTCGCTGTCGACGTTCAGCGCGCATCTCAAGAACCTCATCGAGATCGTGAAGGACGCCACGCCTCACTCACTGGTGCTGGTGGACGAACTGGGGTCGGGGACCGATCCACTCGAGGGGGCCGCGCTGGGCGGCGCCATTCTGGAGTCGCTCACGGCGCGCGGCACGCTGACGATTGCAACCACGCACCTGGGCGCGCTCAAGGAACTCGCGCAGGAAGTGCCCGGCGTCGTGAACGCGTCGCTGCAGTTCGACGCGGTGGCCCTGGCGCCGACATACCGACTGATCAAGGGAATCCCCGGGCGTTCGTATGGCCTGAGCATTGCGCGGCGGCTCGAGATGCCGGCCGACGTGATTGCGCGCGCCGAGGAGCGGGTGCCGACGGTGGAGCGCGACGTGCATCGGTTGCTGGAGGTGCTCGAGGTGCGCGACCGTGAGAGCGCGACGCTGCGGGCGCGCCTCGAGACCGACACCGAAGACGTGCATCAGCGCGGCCGCCGGCTGGCGGAGCGCGAGGGAGAGATCCGGCGCAAGGAGCGCGAACTCGAGCGCGCCTCGCGGCAGGAGGCGCGGCGCTACCTGCTCGATGCGCGCGCCGACCTGGAGAAGATGATCGCCTCGCTCAAGAATGCCGGCGCCGAGGGGCTGGAAGCCGCCGCGGCCGCGGCGCGGAGCGGGCTGGAACAGCGCGCCGCCGTGGAGCGCGAGGCGCTGGATGGCCTGGACGCGCAGGAGCAGGAAGAGGCGATGAACGATGCCGAGGCGCGCGCGCGGGAGGCGCGCGCCAAGGGGCTGCGCGACCTGCACCCGCTGGCGGTCGGCGACGCGGTGGCGGTCTCCACGCTGGGCGGGAAAGCGGGCAAATTGCTGGAACTGCGCGGGGCGGATGCGCTGGTGATGGTGGGGGCGCTCAAGCTGACGGTTCCGGCCAGGACGCTCACCCGCATCTCGTCGCGTGCGCTGCGCGACCGCGAGACGGCGGTGGCCTACATCGGCGACGTGCCGGAGGTGGAGGTCAAGCACGAGATTGACGTGCGCGGCCTGCGCATTGGCGAGGTGGAAGACGCGGTGCTGCAGGCGATCGACAGCGCGCTGCGCGCCGATCTGGCCGAACTGCGCATCATCCACGGCAAGGGCACGGGCGCCCTGCGCGAGAAGGTGGGACAGATGGTGAAGGACGACCCGCGGGTGAAGAGCGCGCGGCTCGGCGCGTGGAACGAAGGGGGAGCCGGAGTCACGGTGGTGCAACTGGCATGATACCCGACGAAGACGTCGAACGAGTCCGGGAAGCCGCGGACATCGTCGCGATCATCAGCGAGCACGTGCGCCTCAAGCGCGTGGGCTCGGTGTATCGCGGGCCGTGCCCGTTCCATCAGGGGACGAACAACAACTTCTCGGTGATGCCCAAGGGCGGGTACACCTGCTTCGTCTGCGGCGAGAAGGGCAATGTCTTCACCTTCGTGCAGAAGCGGCTCGGCCTGACGTTCGCCGAAGCGGTGAAGTACGTGGGCGAGAAGACCGGCATCGAAGTGCGCGAGGTGGTGAAGCAGCGCGAGGGTCCCGATCCGCGCGAGCCGCTGTGGGAGATCAACGCGACGGCGGCGGCCTGGTTCAAGGCGCGCCTGTGGGACGACGAGCGCGGCGCGCCGGCGCGGGCGTACCTCGCGTCGCGGGAGATCTCGCGCGAGACGGCCGATGCGTGGGAGATGGGCTACGCCCCGCACGAACTGGGCGTGCTGCGCGCGCACATGGCGAACCTGGGCTGGGATCCCGATCGCCTGCTGCAGGCCGGACTGCTGGTGAAACGGGAAGAGGAAGACGAGCCGCGGCCGCGATTCCGCGACCGGCTGATGTTCTCCATCCTCGACGCGTCATCGCATTTCGTGGGGTTCGGCGGACGCCTGATGGGCCCGGGCGAGCCGAAGTACCTCAACAGCGCCGAGAACCCGGCCTTCCACAAGGGCCAGACGCTGTACGGGCTGCACAAGGCGCGCGGCGCGATGCGGCGTGAAGAACGCGCCATTCTCGTCGAGGGATACTTCGACGTCGTGCGCATGGCGAGCGCCGGCATCGAGCCGGTGGTCGCGCCGCTCGGCACCTCGCTCACCGAGGGGCAGGCCGAATTGCTGCGGCGGCACGCGAAGACGGTGTTCATTGCGTATGACAGCGACGGTCCGGGACAGAAGGCAACCTTCCGCGCCGCCGACGTGCTGCTGGCGCAGGGCGTGGCGGTGCGCGTGGTGACGATGCCCGAGGGCGATGACCCCGACACGTTCGTCCGCGCGCACGGCGGCGAGGCGATGGAGAAGCTCGTGGCGGGCGCGCTCGATGTGTTCGACCGCAAGGTGCAGCTGCTCGAGCGCGGCGGCTGGTTTGCCGATCTCCAGCGCAAGCGCCGCGCGCTCGATGCGCTGCTGCCGACCATTCGCGCGGCGCGCGATCCACTGACGCGCGAGATGTACCTGGCGCGCGCCGCCGAGGCGGCGAAGGTGGACCGCGGGGTGCTGGCGCGCGAACTCGACGCAGGCGCGTCGCGGCGGGCGCGTCTGGGCGCGCCGGCGCCGGCAACGCGGCGCGCGCCGGCGCCGGGCGACGAAGAAGCGGACAGCCGGCCGGAACCAGTGCCCGCCCCGGTGGGTCCGTATAAGAGCACGGTGGAAGCGGCGTCATCGGAGCGCGACCTCGTGCGCGTGATCATGCTGCACCGCCCGATGGCCGACCTGGTGATCGAGGGGGTCGGACGGCTGAGCGAGGACGAGGCCGACCGGCCGGAGTGGCTGGCCGACGATGACGGAGATCGCGCGCCGTCGGGACTGCGCGATCCGGTGTATCGCACGATGTACGAGGCGCTGCTCGATGCCGATCCTGCGCTGCAGGGCGGGGCGCTGGTGGCGTGGCTCGCCGACCATCTGGAACCGTGGGTGGTGCGCATGGCGGAGGAGATGCTCGACACACCCGAGAGCATGTCGAACCCGCAGGCCATGGTGGAGGGCGCGCTGCGGCGCCTGCGCGAACGGTCGATGCGCGACCGCCTGGCGGAACTGGACCGGGTGACCCCGCTGGCGACGGGAGACCAGAAAGACCGATTGATCGCCGAGAAGCAGCGGTTGCACAACGAGCTGCGCCATATGGGCGCGACGGGGTGGAAGGGGTATCGGCGCACCTAGGCGCCGGGCATTCAGGGGGAGGGGAGACTCAGTGCAGCAGGAACTCGCAGCATTGCTGGCGGTGCAGGCGGACGACATCGAGATCCACGCGATCGAGGAGAAGCTGTCGGCGCTGCAGCCGCGGCTGAAGGAACTCGACCAGCGGCGGGCTCGCATCGCCGCCGACGTGGAGCGGGCGCAGGTGCTGGTGACGGCGGAGGAGAAGAAGCAGGCCTTCCTGCGCGAGAAGATCACCGAGCACAAGGCGCTGATCGACCGCAACCAGACGCAGATGGATGCGGTCAAGACGATGCGCCAGGCGACGGCGGCCGTGGCGCAGATGGAGGAGGCGCGGCGGATCGTGGCGACCGAGGAATCGGAGCTGATCGCGATCAACCGCCGGCTCGAGGAGGCGCGGGCCGCGCTGCACGCGCACCAGTCCACGCTCGAGGCGCTCGGGGTGGAGCAGTCGGAGGCGCGCGCCGAGGTGGCGTCGCAGCAGGCGTCGCTCGACGCCGAGCTGGCCGCGATGAAGGCCAAGCGCGCCGAGAAGGCGGTGCATGTGCCCGCGCCGCTGCTCGGGAAGTACGACCGCATTCGCATTCGCCGGCGCTCGCAGGCGGCGTGGGCCGTGAGCGGGATGGCGTGCGGCGCGTGCGACACGGCGATTCCGATGCAGCGGCGCAACCAGATGTCGAACCACGGCGGGATCGACGTGTGCGAGGCGTGCGGCGTGCTGATGTACTTCGCGGAATAGTGGTGCTCCGCGTCGGCCGTTCGGGACTCCCGTAGCCGTATGACCGCCCCCGCTTCCCCCCGCCGCCGCGCGGCGGCGCGCTGGCTGCGCGCGCCGCAACCGGACGCGGCCGTGGTGCGCGCGCTGCAGGCGTCGCTCAACCTCCCCGCGGCGCTCTGCGCGCTGCTCGCGGCGCGCGGCATGCAGGACGACGATGAGGCGCGGCGCTATCTGCGTCCGCAGTACGAGCACCTCCATCCCCCGGGGGCGCTCAAGGACATGGATGTGGCGGTCGCGCGGCTGCAGCGGGCCATCACCGACGGCGAGAAGATCTTCGTGCACGGCGACTACGACGTGGACGGGATGTGTTCCACCACGCTGATGACGCGCGCCCTTCGCGCCCTCGGCGGCGACGTGACGCCATTCGTCCCCGATCGCGTGTCGGACGGCTACGACCTGGGTCCGGCCGGCGTCGCGGCGGCGTTTGCCGCGAAGGCGAGCGTCGTGCTCACCTGCGACTGCGGGACGAGCGCGGTGGCGAGCGTGCAGGAGTTGCAGCAGGGCGGGGTGGACGTGATCATCTCGGACCACCACCTCCCCGGTGGTCCCCTGCCGCCGGCGTTCGCGGTGCTGAACCCGCGCCGCCCCGACGACACCTCGCCCGACAAGGACCTCGCCGCGGTCGGCGTGGCGTTCAAGCTGGCGCTCGCGCTCACGCAGGCGATGGGCGGCAACGAGAATGTGGTGCTCAACATGCTCGACCTCGTGGCCCTCGCCACGGTGGCCGACGTCGCCGCGCTGCGCGGCGAGAACCGCGTCTTCGTGCGGCGCGGCCTGCCGCTGATGCGCGAGTCGCGGAGCGCCGGCCTGCGCGCGCTGGTGCGCGCGGCGGGGCTCGACGCCAAGGAGATCACAGCCGGGCGCGTGGGGTTCATCCTCGCGCCGCGCCTCAATGCGCTGGGGCGCATCGGCCGCGCCATCGAGGGCGTGCAACTGCTGCTGAGCGATCGCGAGGAGGAGGCCAACCCGCTGGCCCGCAAATGCGAGGAGCTGAACCGCGAACGGCAGGAACTCGACCGCCGCATCCTCGACGAGGCGCTGCGCGGCGCCGGCAGGTTCGATCTCGACGACACGTGGGGGCTCGTGCTGCACGGGCGGCAGTGGCATCCCGGTGTGATCGGCATCGTGGCCTCGCGCGTCGTGGAGCAGACAGGGCGCCCCGCGGTGCTCATTGCGGTGCAGGACGGCATCGGCAAGGGATCGGGCCGCTCGATCCCCGCGTTCGACCTGCACGCGGCGCTGCAGGACTGCCACGACCTGCTGATCAAGCACGGCGGGCACAAGGCGGCGGCCGGGCTCACCATCGAGGAGCGCCACCTCGAGGCGTTCGTCGAGCGGTTCAACGCGGTGGCCCGTGCCAGGCTCACGGCGGACGACCTGATTCCCGAGTTGCGCGTCGACCTCGAACTGCCCATCGACGACGCGACGGATGAGCTGGAGAAGCTGCTGCGCCACATCGAACCGTGCGGCATCGGCAATCCCGGGCCGGTCTTTTCGGCGCGCGGCGTGCAGATTGTCGGCGGCCCCGATCGCATCGGGGCCGACGGCGTGAAGGTGCGGATTGCCACGGCGCGCGGGCCGATGGAAGCGGTGGGGTGGGGACTCGCGCATCGCGCGACGGAACTGGCGGCGGCGCGCCGCGGCACGGTGGAGATCGCGTACAAGCTGGACCGGAACGAGTACCGGAATCAGAGTACGCTGCAGGCGCAGATCCTGGACTTCAGGGCAGAGACGGGATGAGGATCATCGCGGGGGAATGGCGGGGGCGGCGGCTGGCGGCGCCGGCGGGGCGCTCGACGCGTCCCACCACCGACCGCGCGCGTGAGGCGTGGATGAGCATCCTGGCGCCCTCGCTCGTCGGCGCGCGGGTGCTGGACCTCTTTGCCGGATCGGGGGCGCTGGGGCTCGAGGCGCTCTCGCGCGGGGCCGCGGCGGCGACCTTCGTCGAGGATGATCCACGGGCGCTGACGGCGCTCCGCAAGAACGTCGAGGCGCTCGGGGCGGGGGATCGCGTGACGATCGTGCGTGCCGACGCCGTGCGGTTCGTGAAATCGCTCGAGGCGGGGGCCTTCGCCGTGGCCTTCGCCGACCCGCCGTACGAAAAGGGGCTGGCCACCGCCGTGGCCGACCGCTGGCTTGCCGCCGCGTTCGCGCACATTCTTGGCATCGAGCATTCGCCGCGCGAACCGTTGCCCGGGAGCGACGATACCCGTCGATATGGGGACACGGCCATCACCTTCTACAGAGACTGACATGCCCAGGTTGGCCCTGTACGCCGGCAGCTTCGACCCCATCACGAACGGCCACAGCGACCTCATCAAGCGGTCGCTGCAGTTCGTGGACAAGCTGATCGTCGCCGTCGCGGTGAACGTGCAGAAGCAGTCGCTGTTCACCGTGGAGGAGCGCGAGGCGCTGATCGCCGCCGCGGTGGAGAACGACCCGCGCGTGGAGGTGCGCTCGTTCCAGGGGCTGCTGGTGGAGTTCGCCCTCTCGCTGAATGTCCCCGTGCTCATTCGCGGCCTGCGCGCGGTGAGCGACTACGAGTACGAGTATCAGATGGCGCTGATGAACCGCCACCTGGCGCCGAACATGGAAACGGTGTTCATGGTCCCGTCGCTCGACACCACGTACATCAGCTCGTCGATGGTGCGCGAGGTGGCGAAGTTCGGGGGGGATATCACAAATCTGGTGCATCCATCGGTGGCCAAGGCGCTTCAAGAGAAATACGGAACGAGGACGAGGTAGAGGCCTGGCGAAACTACACGGAACGAGGAGGAGGTAGAGGCCCAGCTAGGGGAGAGGAGGGGTGGAACGAGGAGGGAGCTCCTCGGCGCGCCCAAGGCCATCCTCCTCGTTCCGCCTCTCGTCCCCCGTCCCCACGCCTCTACCCCCTCCTCGTTCCGTCCCTCCTCCCCGATCCGTGTCCTTTCTCGCCACTCTCCACTCCCGCGCTTCCGAATCTCCTCGCCGCCTCGCCTTCGCCGAGTCGACGGAGCCGCGGGTGCTCGAGGCGGTGCAGCGGATGCGGAAGACGGGACTGGCCATTCCGGTGCTGGTGCTCGATCCCGCCGCGCCGGCATCGCACGCGGCGGCGCGCGCCTCCGGGGCGGAGTGTGTCGATCCCACCACCGATGAGCACGGCGACCGGCTCGTCGAGGCGCTGATCAATGCCCGGGCGCACAAGGGGCTCACGCTGCAGGGGGCCGAACGCCTGGCGCGCGACCCGCTGGTCTTCGCGCTCTGGTTGCTGCACACGCGTGGCGTGCACGGCTGCGTGGCGGGGGCCGTGCGCACGACGGCGGAGGTGCTGCGGTATGCGCTCTGGCTGATCGGGCCGGCGGAGGGCGTCCGCACGGTGTCGAGTGCGTTCTATATGCTGCTCTCGGACAGCGTGGTGCAGGGACACGGGCACGGTGTGGTGCAGGGTGCGGGGACGGACGACGTCCTCACCTTCGCCGATTGCGCGGTCATTCCCGATCCCACGGCGGAGCAGCTCGCAGACATCGCGCTCGCCGCCGCCGAGGCGCGGCGGCTCGTGGTGGGCGACGAACCGCGCGTGGCGCTCCTCTCCTTCTCCACCCACGGCAGCGCGGAGTCGCTTTCGGCGGCCAAGGCCCGCGCGGCGCTGGGGCTGATCCGCCGTCGCGCCCCGGACCTGGTGGTGGATGGCGAGTTGCAGGGGGACGCGGCCCTCGTCCCGGCCATCGCCGCGCGCAAGGCGCCGGGGAGTTCGATTGCCGGGGCCGCGAACATTCTGGTCTTCCCGAACCTCGATGCCGGCAACATTTCCTACAAGCTCGTCGAACGGCTGGCGGGGGCGCGGGCCATTGGCCCGATCCTCCAGGGATTGGCACTTCCGGTCTCCGATCTCTCGCGCGGCGCGAGTCCGGATGCCATTTTTGACGTCGCGGCTGTCACCGCCCTGCTGTCGCGCGCGCCGTCCGATGGGCGCGCGCGCTGACAGGACCCACCTCCCGAGGATGCACCCGACATGAGCTTTACGGTCAAGAAGTCAGGCGACGTCACGGTCTTCGAAGTCGAGGGCACCCTGATCGTCGGCAACCGCCAGGAGCTGAAGCAGAAGGTCATCGACGAGATCGAGGGCGGCGCGCGCAAGGTGCTGGTGGACTTCGAGAAGACCACCTACATCGACAGCTCGGGCCTGGGCGTGCTGGTCTCGCTGGCGAAGAAGATTCGCGAGACGGGCGGCGACCTGCGGCTCGCCAACCTGAACGATGACCTCCAGACCCTGTTCGAGCTCACCAAGCTCGACACGCTCTTCCAGATCTCCGAGAGCCGCGACCGCGCACTCGAGAGCTTCTAGATGGGGCTGGGCCCCCTGCCGCTCGAGCTGGAGATCCCGAGCGACGTCGGCTGCATCGAATCCGTAGTCGCGCAGATCGTGCGCTGCTGCGAGGACGCGGCGTTCGCGGATCGCCACCTGGCCTTCCACATCCCGGTCGCGCTGACCGAGGCGCTCTCCAACGCGATCCTCCGCGGGAACGGCGAGGACGCATCCAAGAGCGTGCGCGTGCGCGTCAGCGTGGACAGCCACGCGCTGATCGTCGAGGTGGAGGACGATGGGCTGGGCTTCGACCTCGACGCCTGCACGCTCGACCCGACCACGCACGAGAATCTCGGGCGCGAGGACGGGCGCGGGCTCTTCCTGATGCGGCGGCTGATGGATCACGTCGAGCAGTTCCGCGCCCGCGGCAACGTGGTGCGGATGGTGCTCCTGCGGCGGTCGAGCGACGACCGCGCCGCGTGACGGACGCCGCGTGAGCGACCTCGACGCCGTCCTGTCCGCCTTCCGCGAGGCCACGGGCTGCCCGGCGTCGGTCTGGGCGCAGCCCGCGCCCGATGAACCACTGCAGATCGAGGGGGGCGATCCGGGCGAATCGCCGGCGCCATCGGCGGAGCAGCGCCCGGCCGAGGGCGCGCACGAATCGGTGACGCCGCGCGGGCTGCAGATCGTGGCCCGTGTCCCCGGGGCGCGCACGGCCTGGCTTTCGCTCGGCCCGTCGGGAAATCACGACGCCGCGCGGCTGGGGCTCAAGCTGCTGCTCCCGGTCGCGTCGCAGGTGCTGCGCTCGCAACTCGAGGTGAGCCACGCCGCCCAGGATCTCGCCGAACGATACGAGGAGATCAATCTCCTCTACTCCATCGGCGAGATCCTCGGTCGCACCGTCTCGCTGGAGGATGCGGCGAAGGTGATCCTCAACGAGATCTCCGAGACGGTCGGGGCGCGGCGCGGCGCCATCTACGTGATCGACCGCACGGCCGGCATGCTGCGTCCGGTCGCGGCGCTCGGCGCGGCGACGCCGCTTGCCGACATCCCCGCCGATGATCCCGTCTCGGTGACGGCGCGCGTCTTCCGCACGCATCACCCGCTGACCGTGGGCGAAGGGGCGATGCAGGCCGACGCCGAAGCGCCCATCCGCCGCGGGGCGATGCTCAGCGTCCCCATCATGTGGGCGACGCCGCAGGGCGGCGTGCCGCTGGGCGTCGTCGATCTCTCGGGGCGCCGCGGCGGACAGCCGTTCACGGCGAGCGACCAGAAGCTCGTCTCGGCGATCGCGACGCAGGTGGGGACCACCATCCAGAACACGCGGCTCGCGCGCGCCTCGGCGGAGCAGGCGGAACTGACGCGCGAAATGCTGCTCGCGCACGACCTGCAGATGAAGCTGCTCCCGTCGCCGGCGTCGCTGGCGCCGGTGGCCGACTGCGCGGCGCGCGTCGCCCCCGCTGAAAGCGTGGGCGGCGACTTCTACAACCTCTTCCAGCTGGGCGACGGGCGGGTGGGCGTGCTCATCGGCGACGTGTCGAGCCACGGCTATCGGTCGGCGCTCATCATGGCGCTCGTGATGAGCGCCACGGCCATTCACGCCCGCGGTTCGAGCGACCCGGCGGCGACGATCGGCGCGCTGCTCGTCTCGCTGGCCGACGAACTCCGCGAGACGGAGATGTTCATGACGGTCTGCTACGCCGTCATCGACACGCGCGCCGGGACGGTGACGTGGTGCAACGCGGGGCATCCGCACGCGTTCGTGCTGCACGCCGATGGCGCGTCCACGCGGCTCGCGGCCACCGATCCGCCGCTCGGCCTGGTGGATGACGCGCCGCACGCCGCCGCGCGGCCGTGGGCGGCGGACGACGTGCTGGTGCTGTTCACCGACGGCATCAGCGACGCGCGCGGCGCGCAGAAGAAGCGGCTCGGCGAACGCGCCGTGCTCGACGTGGTCACCGCGCGCCGCGCCGATCCCGCCTGGCGCATCGTCGACGGCGTCTTCGCCCTGCTGGAGGGGCACATGGGGGCGATGCCGCCGAGGGATGATCAGGCGCTTGTCGTGCTGCGGACTTCGGCGAAGGGAGAGTGATGGCCGATGGCGGATGGCGGATGGCAGAGCGCGACGCCGAAAGTCTGCTGACTGCGCCGACCAACTGAACGACTTTAGACGTCCACCCTCCGCCATCTGCCCTCCGCCCTCCGCCATCCCTCGCCCCATGATGCACTACCCTCCGCCCCGCAAGCGCCTCGGCCAGCACTTCCTGACCGATCCGCGCATTCTCGGGCGGATTGCGGACGCGCTGGCGCCGACGGCCGACGAGACGGTCATCGAGATCGGGCCGGGGCGGGGGGCGCTCACCGACGTGCTGATGCAGCGCGCGGGGCGGGTGATCGCCATCGAGATTGACCGCGACCTCGCGCCGCGGCTGCGCGAACGGTACGCGGACGATGCGCGGCTCACCGTGATCGAGCGCGACGTGCTGAAGGTGGACTTCGGCGAGGCGGCGGCGGGAGCGTACGTCGTCGCCGGCAACGTGCCGTACAACATCACGACGCCCATTCTCTTTCACGCGCTGCGGCGGCCGCGCCCGCTGCGCGCGGTCTATCTGGTGCAGCGCGAAGTCGCGGAGCGCGTGGCCGCGCCGCCGGCGAGCGAGACGTACGGCGCGCTGTCGGTGAACGTGCAGTCGGTGGCGCAGGCCGAACTCGTCTTCAAGGTGCCGGCCGGCGCGTTCCAGCCGCCGCCGAAGGTGGAGAGCGCGGTGCTGCGCATCACGCCGCGCCCCGATCCGGTGATCACGGACGACGAGGAAGACGCATACCGCACGCTCGTGGTGGCGGCGTTCGGCCTGCGGCGCAAGCAGTTGCGGCGCGTGGTCCGCACCGTCTGCCATCTGGGGGCGGAAGCGGCGGAGCAGGTGGTCAGCGCCGCCGGTCTCGATCCGGAAGCGCGTCCCGAGGTGCTGTCCCCCGACGATTTCGCGCGACTGCTGCGGGCGAGCCGGACGCCGCGGTAGAGCGGGCGCGGTCGGTGCGCGTTCCCGGTGTGGAGCGCCCCCGCTCCCCGGCTAGCGGTGCGCCGGTGCGTGCGCCGGTGCGTGCGCCGGTGCGTGCGCCCGCGCGTGCGACAGCGCGTGGGACAGCACCTCGAGTTCCATCGCGAGGTTCATGCTGCGCACGGTGACGTCCTCGGGGAGATCGAGCGGGGCAGTGGTGAAGTCGAGGATCGCGTGCACGCCGCCCCGAACCAGCTGCGCGGCGACGTCCTGCGCTTCGTGGCGCGGCACCGCCAACACGGCGATGTCGGCGCGCAGCTGGCGCACGGCGTGCGAGAGATCGCTGGCGTCGGCGATGGTCACGCCGTCGAGCGTGTGCCCCACACGGTGCGGGTCGGCGTCAAAGATGCCGACGACCTCGAAGCCGCGATCGCGAAAACCGCGATGACGCGCCATCGCCGATCCAATCTTGCCAGCGCCGACGATGACAAGCCGCCACGAACGATCGAGGCCGAGGATCTCGCGGATGTGCGCGACGAGATCGTGCGTCGCATAGCCGAGTCCGCGCTTGCCGAAGGAGCCGAAGAAGGAGAGATCCTTGCGCACCTGCGCCGACGTCGTGCCGCCGCTGCGGGCGAGCTCGCCGCTGGAGACGGTCGTGCGTCCCGCGGTCTCGAACTCCTCGAGGTAGCGCAGGTACAGGGAGAGCCGTCGGACAGTGGACTCGGCGATCTTCTTCACGGCGTGCAGCGGTTCGGAGGCGCACGCGGTGCGTGCGCGGTGCGTGCGCGGTGCGTGCGCGCGGGTGCGGGAGCTTGTGAATTCCTTCACAATCTAGGCCAGCAGCCGTCGAAGTGGTACCGTTCGGGCATGAAGGCGTTTGCCACCTGCCGATTCATCGTCGTGGACGTCGAGACGACCGGGACGAGCCACGGCAATGGCGATCGCGTGACCGAAGTGGCCGCCGTCGTCGTCGAGGACGGTGAGATTCGCGACGGCTTTCATTCGCTGGTGAACCCGCAGCGCCCGATCCCGTGGCGCATCACGGCGCTGACGGGAATCTCCGACGAGATGGTGGCCGGCGCCCCGCCATTCAGCGTCATCGCCGCGCCGCTGGCCGAGGTGCTGCAGGGACGCATCTTCGTGGCGCACAACGCGCCGTTCGACTGGGGGTTCCTGGGCGCCGAGTTCGCGCGCGCCGGATTCCCCGAGGTGATGCAGGGGCCGCCGCTCTGCACCGTGCGCCTGGCCCGCCGACTGCTGGCGCACTTGCCGCGGCGCAATCTCGACGCGGTGGCATTCCACTACGGCGTCAACATCGAAAGCCGCCACCGTGCCCTCGGCGATGCCCGCGCCACCGCCCGCGTGCTGCAAGGGCTGCTGCACGACGTGGAGAAGCAGGGAGTGGACAGTCTCGATCTACTTCGGCAGTGGATGGCGCGGCGGGTTTATGCGAGGAAGCGGAGGACGGCGATGCCTACTTGGGTGGCGGATAAGGGATTAGGGGAAGGGGCATAGGGGGGCGGTACCGGGCGGGGG